>NZ_PSWJ01000020.1:0-64250 GCF_002932775.1 Rathayibacter sp. AY1B8
CGCGTGACTCAGTCTCCGGCGGACCAGTCGTCCCACGACCGGGGGTCGTCGCGCTGACGCGGATCTCCGCGCGACGACCCCCGGTCGAGGGACGCCTGGACCTCCGGAGCATGGGTGAAGATGGGCGGATGACATCCGCGGGGGGCGTTCCGGAGCTCAGGCTGGCCGTCGTCGACGACCAGCCCCTCTACCGGCACATGCTGTCGTCGCTGCTGCGCGCGGCGCCGGGCGTGCGGAGCGTCGTGGAGGCCGGATCCGCCACGGAGGCGCGGTCGGTGCTGCGGCCCGCGGAGCTCGACGTGGCGATCCTCGACATCGAGCTCGGCGACGGGGACGGCATCGAGCTCGGGCGCCGGCTGCGGTCCACCGCGCCCGGGCTGGGCATCGTCCTGCTCTCGGCCGTCGACGCGATGCACCGCTTCCTCCGCCTCGACCGCGCCGAGGCCCGCGGCTGGAGCTACCTCTCGAAGACCTCCTCTCTCTCCGCCCCCGCGCTGCTCGCCTCCGTCCGCGCGACGGCGGACGGCCGCACCGTGCTCGACCCGGCGCTGGTCGCCGCCCGCGCGGCCCGCCGCGACGCCCCGGTCGCCGCACTGAGCCCGCGCCAGTACGAGGTGCTCTCCGGCCTCGCATCGGGGCTGACCAACGCCGCGATCGGCGAGCGCCTCGGCATCGCGGTCCGCTCGGTCGACAACCACGTCAACGCCGTCTACGCGGCCCTCGGCGTCCGCTCGGACGGCGAGCGCAACCCGAGGGTCGACGCGACGCTCCTCTTCCTCGAGCACACCGGATGAGCGCCGGCCCGCGCGACGCGCGCGAGGACAACCGCATCGTCCTCGGAGCGATGGCCCTCCTGGGCGGCGTGCTCTCGCTGCTGGCCGCGCTCCAGGCCGTCTTCGCGCTCGGGATGCTGTCGCGGACGCTGCGGGGCGTCGATCCGGGGCCGCTGCTCGACGTGACGACGCGCGTCCTGGTCAACGTGGCGACGATCGGGCTCGCGATCGCCCTGGTCGCGGTGCTGCGTCCCGAGCGCTCGACCGGCGGCGCCCGCGTGGCTCGAACGGCGGTCATCGCCATGGGGATGGGACTCGTCCGCTGCTGCCTCCAGGTGCTGACCGGCGTCTACCCGCTCTCGGCACTCCCCGCTCTCGCGGTCGAGCTGGTCGTCGGATCCACGGTGATCGCGCTGATCACCGCCTACGGCTACCTGCTCGTGCGCGCGGCACGGCGCGTGCGCGAGAAGGAGCGGGAGCACGCCCGCGCCTCCGTGCAGGCGCTCGAGGCGGTGCAGGCCCTGCAGCGGGAGGAGCTGCGGGTGCGGCGCGACGTCGCGCAGAGCCTGCACGGCGGCCTCCAGAACGGACTCGTGGTGCTGACCGCCGAGCTGCACGCGGTCGCGAGCGCATCCGACGAGGCGGCCTCGGAGCGGCTGCTCGCCATCGCCGCCCGGCTCGACCGGCTCCGCGAGAACGAGGTGCGCGCGGTCGGCCACGCCCTCTACCCGGTCGAGATCGACCACGGCCTGGTCCCCGCCGTCCGCGACCTCGTCGCGCGCCTCCCTCCCGAGATCGCGGTCGACCTCGACCTCGGCCGCATCCCGGCGCTCGCCGCCGAGGGTGCCGAGCCGCCGCTCGACCAGCGGATGCTCCTGGTCCGGTTCCTGGAGGAGGCGGTCACCAACGCGCTGAAGCACGGCGGCGCCTCCTCGCTGCGGGTGCGCGGCGACGAGGAGGCGGGCGTCGTGGTGCTCACCCTCGACGACGACGGCCGCGGACTCGTCGAGGGGTCGACGCGCTCGGGCCTGGCGCGGCTGGAGCGGCAGCTCGCGGTCTACGGGGGCTCGCTGGAGCTCTCGGACTCGCCCGTGCTCGCGGGGGCGCGGCTGCGGGCGCGGCTCCCGCTGTCCGGCGCGGCGCCCGGCGGGGACGGTGGACGGGCGGAGTAGCGGCACCGGCGCTCCCGCCGTCCCTCGCGTCGAGCACAGGGCGGTCCGAGGGATGGATTCACGCCGGATGACGAGCCGCCTCCTCGTGCCCGCCCCTCACGCCGGGTAGACCAGCAGATCCTCCGGAGCGACGGTGAAGCCTGCCTCGCGGCCGGGCGCGAGGTCGAGGCACGCCGCGTCGGCCGCCGGGACGTCGGCGGTCAGGAGCGCGCTGCGCACCCGCACCGCGTCTCCCCGCTGCTCCACATCGGTGATCACGGCGCGGAGGCCTCCCTCTCCGACGGAGACGGCGGAGGGGCGGACCGCGGCGAGCACCGCGGCGCCGACCGCGACCGGCTCGGCCGCCACTCCGGACAGCTCGTGACCGTCGGCGGTGCGCAGACCCGTCGCGGTGCGCACGCCGTCGAGCAGCTCGAGCCCGGCGAGCTCGGCGGTGAACGCGGTGCGCGGGCGCGTGAGGACCCGGGCGGTCTGCCCCTCCTCGACCACCCGGCCGCCGTGCAGCACCAGAACCCGGTCGGCGAGGGTCCAGGCGTCGAGCACGTCGTGGGTGACCACGATCGCCGAGCGGTCGGCGAGCACCTCGCGGAGCATCCGGCGGAGGACCGGGGCGGTCCGGGCGTCGACCGCGGCCAGCGGCTCGTCGAGCAGCAGGAGGCGCGGGTCGGTCGCGAGGGCCCGGGCGAGGGCGACCCGCTGAGCCTGGCCGCCGGAGAGGCTCCCCGGGCGCCGGTCGGCCAGGTCGGCCACGCCCGCTGCGGCCAGCTCGCGCTCGGCCCGCTCGAGGGACCGCGCCCGTCCGGCGCCGGCGCTGCGCGGACCGAACGCCGCGTTCTCGCGCACGCTGAGGTGCGGGAACAGCAGCGGGTCCTGCGCCAGCAGGGCGACGGAGCGGCGGTGCGGAGGAGTCCACCGGCGGTCGTCGAAGAGCAGCGCGCCGCCGGCGGTCGCCCGCCCGGAGTCGGCGCGGACGAGGCCGGCGATCAGCTCGAGCACGGTCGACTTCCCCGCGCCGTTGGGCCCGAGCAGCGCGATCGTCTCGCCCTCGGCCACGTCGATCCGCACGTCGACCCCGCGCGCCGCGAGCCGCGCCTCCAGCAGCAGGCTCACCGCGGCACCCCCCGGGCGGAGCGCCCGTGCGCGAGACCGATCACGAGCACCGCGACCACCACGAGCACCAGCGCGAGGGCGACCGCCGCGTCCGGATCGCTCTCGCGCTGCAGGTAGATCTCGAGCGGGAGGGTGCGCGTCGTGCCCTCGAGGCTGCCGGCGAAGGTCAGCGTCGCTCCGAACTCGCCGAGCGCCCGCGCGAACGAGAGGATCGCGCCCGAGGCGAGGCCCGGCAGGATCAGCGGCAGCGTGATCCGCCGGAGCACCGTCCCGGGCGAGGCGCCCAGCGTCGCGGCGACAGACTCGTACCGCGCGCCGGCGCTGCGCAGCGCGCCCTCGAGCGTCAGCACCAGGAACGGCAGGGCCACGAAGGTCTGCGCGATCACGACGGCGGTGGTCGAGAACGCGATGCGGACGCCGAGGGCCTCCAGCCCGCCGCCGAGCAGGCCCATCCGCCCGAAGGTGAAGAGCAGCGCCAGCCCGCCGACCACCGGCGGGAGCACCAGCGGCAGCAGCACCAGCGAGCGGAGCAGGCGCTGGCCGGGGAAGGCCGTGCGGGCGAGCACGAGGGCCATCGGGGTGCCGAGCAGCAGGCACAGCAGAGTCGCGACGGCGGAGGTGCGCAGGCTCAGCAGGAGCGCGGCGACGGAGGAGTCGGAGGTGATCAGCGGCAGGAACTGCGGCCAGTCGACGCGGGCGAGGATCGCGGCGAGCGGGAGCAGCACCAGCAGGGCGCCGAGCGCGGCGACGGCCACGACCCAGCGCGGCAGGCCGGACCCGGTGCGCATCAGCCGCGGGCGAGCGGCGTCTCGACGATGACCGTGGTCGCCTTGACCACCGCCACCGCGGGAGACCCGGGCTCGAGCCCGAGCTCGCGGACCGCCTCGCTGCTCATCAGCGAGACCACGCGGTGCGGACCGCACTGCAGCTCGACCTGCGCCATCACGGTGTCCATCACGATGCCGGTGACGATCCCGACGAAGCGGTTGCGGGCCGAGCGCGCGACCGGGGACGGATCCTCCGGCAGCACGGCGTTCGCGCGGGCGAGCCGGGCGACCTCGAGGCCGTCGACGACGCGTCTCCCGGACGCGTCCTTCGCGCTCTCGAGCGTCCCGTTCTCGATCCAGCGCCGCAGCGTGTCGTCGCTCACGCCGAGCGCGGCGGCGGCGTCCCTGATCCGTATCTGCGGCATGGAGTCGATCCTACGTCCGCGGCTGAGCCTGTGCCGTGCCCGTCTCCTCTCCACGAGATACCGCTCCGGTGCGCTTCCTGCGGCGTGCCGCGCATCCGGGTGGCATCTCGCGGAGAGGGAGGAGCGGAACGCGGAGGGACGGACGCTGGGGATCCCGGGCCGCGCGCGCAACCCCCTGGAGGACCGGCAGGAGCGCGACGCACGCTGAAGGGACGACGACACAGGAGGCGGCATGCGCGCGATGGTCTACCGGGGCCCCTACAAGGTCCGCGTGGAGGAGAAGGACCGGCCGAGGATCGAGCACCCGAACGACGCGATCGTCCGGGTGACGATGGCGGCGATCTGCGGATCCGATCTGCACCTCTACCACGGGCTGCTCCCGGACACCCGGATCGGCCACACCTTCGGCCACGAGTTCATCGGCGTGGTCGACGAGGTCGGCTCGTCGGTGGAGTACCTCAGCGTCGGCGACACGGTGATGGTCCCCTTCACCATCTACTGCGGCTCCTGCTGGTTCTGCTCCCGCGGCCTCTACTCCAACTGCCACAACGTGAATCCGAACGCCACCGCGATCGGCGGCATCTACGGCTACTCGCACTCGGCGGGCGGCTACGACGGCGGGCAGGCGGAGTACGTGCGCGTCCCGTTCGCCGACGTGGGCCCGACGAAGATCCCCGAGTGGCTGCCGCACGAGGACGCCCTGATGCTCACTGACGCCTTCTCGACCGGCTACTTCGGCGCGCAGCTCGGCGACATCGTCGAGGGCGACACGGTCGTGGTGCTCGGAGCCGGACCGGTCGGCCTGGCCGCCGCGCGGTCCGCCTGGCTGATGGGCGCCGGCCGCGTCATCGTCGTCGACCAGATCGACTACCGCCTCGCCAAGGCCCGCGAGTTCGCCTTCGCGGAGACCATCGACTACACCGAGGAGGACGACCTCATCGTCACCCTCAAGAAGACCACCGGCGGGCTCGGCGCCGACGTCGTGATCGACGCGGTCGGGGCGGAGGCCGACGGGAACCTCCTCCAGCACGTCACCGGCGCCAAGCTCAAGCTGCAGGGCGGCTCGCCGATCGCGCTCAACTGGGCGATCGACGGCGTCCGCAAGGGCGGGACCGTCTCGGTGATGGGCGCCTACGGGCCGCTCGCGAGCGCCGTCAAGTTCGGCGACGCCGTCAACAAGGGCCTCGCGCTGCGGATGAACCAGGCCCCCGTCACCCGGCAGTGGCCGCGCCTGTTCGAGCACATCCGTGCCGGGCACATCACGCCCAGCGACCTGATCACGCACCGCATCCCGCTCGAGCACATCGCCGAGGGGTACCACCTGTTCTCGTCCAAGCTCGACGGCTGCATCAAGACCGTCGTCGTCCCGTAGGAGGATCCCGTGCCGTACACCGCCGACCGCCCCGTCCGCGTGCCGACCGCCGAGGAGCTGCGCGCCCGCATCCCCGGCTGGGGCGCCGACCTCGATCCCGCCGACCGGCCCGCGTTCCCCCGCGAGCGCAGCGACCTCGTCTCGGGCGCGCACTGGGAGCGCCCGGAGAGGATGCGGACGCACGGCCGTCGCGAGAAGAGCATCGAGCACCTCGAGCTGCCCGCCGTCTTCGGCACGGCGCAGCCCCTCCACGGGATCTCGGGCGCGATCCGCCGCTACGCCTACGACCGGTTCAGCGAGGGGCGCCACGCGCACTGGCTGCTGCTCGTGCTGGGCGATCGGGTGGAGTCGACCGGGGCGCACCTCCGCTCGCTGCTCACGACACGGCCGGACGATCCGATCACCGAGACCGGTGTGCTGGCCGAGGCGCACGCGCACCCGATCGCCTCGCGCCGTGGCCGGTCCGACGTGCGCCACCAGATCCTCGACCCGCTGCTCGTCGGCGGTCCCTGGGTCCTCGCGGCCCTCGGCGCCGTGGCCGTCGCCCGCCGCCTCCTGCGCTGACGCCCGTTCCCCTCTCGCGAGAGGCCGCTCCGGTACGCCTCCGTCGGCGTGTCGCGGACCGGAGCGGCGTCTCGCGGAGGAGGAAGGGGGTTCAGCGGCTGCGGGGTGCGGCGCCCGCGGTCGGCGCGGTGCGGGTGTCGACGCTCGCCGTGAGTGCCGCGGAGTAGCCGGACGCCGGGCTGCCGGACATCGTCGCGAGCTGCGGGGCTCCGCCGTCGTCGCCGAAGACGGAGTCGGTGTCCAGGCCGACCCGGGCGAGGTTCGCGGCCGAGCCCGCGTACGCGTCGAGGGCGTAAACAGCGGTGCACGCCTCCTCCTGCAGGGCGACCTGCGAGGTCGCGATCGCGTTCGACGCGTCGGTGATCGAGTCCACTCCCGGGTACACCTCGAAGTGGATGTGCGGCCAGCGGCCGGAGTAGCAGGCCGGGACGATCGAGGCGAAGGAGACGACGCCCGACGCGTCGGCGACCTGCACGCCGCGGAGGTACGTCTCGTCCTCGACGCCGCTGGAGTACATCGAGTAGTCCCCGTGCGCGTCGCAGTGCCAGACGTACACGGCGGCTCCGGCGAACGGCACGCCCCCGCTCGCCGCGTCGAGGATCGTCAGAGTGAGCGCCAGGGGGACCCCGTCGGCCGTCGCGCCGCCGCCGATGCTGGTGCGCAGGTCGCTGCGGACGATCCCGGAGCGCTCGAGGACGTCGACCCCGTTCGAGCCGTCGCCCGGGTAGGGGCCGGCCGTCTCGTCGGGGATCTCGCCGGCGACCGCGGTGCCGGCCCCGGCCGTGGCGGTCGCGGTGGGAGTCGCGGTGGCGGTCGCGGCGGCGGAGGAGGCGGATCCCGATCCTCCGGTGGCGCACGCCGCGAGCCCGAGGGTCGCCGCCCCCGCGCCGACCAGAGTCAGCACGCCGCGCCGCGAGAAGAGGGTCCCCACGTCGAACGGGAGGCCCTGGTCGACCACCTCCTCCTCGGGGCGGTCGAGCCGGCGGCCCTCGTAGGCCGGTCCGTCGGGCGTGCTGCGGGGCTCCGGGATGCGGGTCATGGTCGTGCTCCTCGTCGGTCGTGGTGTCCGTCGCGGGCAACCCTGGCGGCCGGGGCTCTGCGCCTCCGATGACCGTCCTACGACCCTCCTATGACCGACCTGCCGACCGCCCTGCCGACCGCCTTGCAGGCCTCCTCCGACGCCGCGACGCCTCTCACGGCGCTCCGAACCCGGCCGCCGCGAGCGCCGCGCGTCCGGCGTCGGAGGCGACGTACGCGACGAAGGCCGCCGCCGTGGCCGGGTCGCCCGCTCCGGTCAGCGCCGCGATCGGGTACGTGTTCACCGCCTCCGAGGCCTCGGCGAAGGGGATGCCGGTGACCGAGCCCGCGGCCCCGCGGACGTCGGTCGCGTAGACGAGCCCGGCGTCCGCTTCGCCCGAGGACACCTTGCCGAGCACGTCGGTGACCGACGACTCCTCGCTCACGGGGGAGATGTCGACCCCGGCGGCCTGCTCGACCACGGCGGCAGCTGCTCCGCACGGCACCTGCGGCGCGCAGACGACGGTGGCGGTCCCGGGCCGGGCGAGGTCGGCGAGCGAGGCGACCTGCGCCGGGTTGCCGGGGGGCACGGCGATCTCGAGCGTGTTCGTGGCGATGTCGACCGGGTCCCCGTCGACGAGCCCGGCCTCGGCGACGGTGGACATCGTGCGCTCGTCGGCGGAGGCGAAGACGTCGGCCGGGGCGCCGTTGACGATCTGCGTCGCGAGGTCGGAGGAGCCGGCGAAGGAGAGCTCGACCTGCGCGCCGGGCTCGGCGGCCTCGAACCCCGTGGCGAGCTCGGTGAACGCGCCCTTCAGCGAGGCGGCGGCGAAGACCGTGAGGGAGCCGCCGACAGAGGACGTCGCGCCGCCGGTGGCCGCATCGCCGGCGGGGGTCGACGGAGCGGAGCAGCCCGCGAGCAGGAGGAGCGCGGCAGCGGCCGGGACGAGGGAGAGCAGGCGACGATGCACGGGGACCTCCGGATCTGGAGTCCGCAGATGCGGCGGACAGCTGATCCTAGGACCTCAGGTGCGGAGGCGAGCTGGGAGGAGGGCCTCACGTGCGGCGGAGAGACGATCCGAGGACCGCACCGGCCGGGCGACGCACCTGCGCGGGGAACGACCGCCCGCGCGACGCACAGCGGCGGGCGGACCGCAGCCCTCCGGCTCCGGCCCGCCCGCCGCTCGTCGCGGCCGCCTCGACGGCGGCCCTCCGCTCAGCCCTGCGGCGGCGAGTAGAACTGGAGGTCGTTGCCCTCCGAGTCCTTGAAGGGGAGGATGCGGCCCCACTCGTGGTCGCTGATCTCGCCCTCGATCGACGCGCCCCGCGCCGTGAGGCGCTCCAGCTCGTCCTCGATCGAGCCCTCGGGCTGGAACGAGATGACCGCCCCGCCCTGCTCCGCGACCGTCGCCGACTCGCGGGCGTTCAGGCCGATCATCAGCCCGCCGGCGTCCAGCTCCGACCAGTCGTCCGAGGTGTCCTTGACCTCGAGGCCGAGCGTGTCGCGGTAGAACGCGACCGCCCGCTCCATGTCCGTGACGGGGACCCAGACCGTTGCGACTCCTGATGCCATGTCGTGCTCCTTCGCTCGATGATGCCGTTCCTCCGACGCTAGGTCGGGGACGCCCGGAGCGGGGGCCCTTGCGCCGACGCGCGGAGGCTGCTCTCGCGCGGGCGCCTCTCCGCCGAGACACCGCCCCCCGCCGGCGTCTCGGCGCGCAGCGGGACGTCTCCGCCCGGCCTCCGCGCGCGTGCGCCCCCCGCCTCAGCGCTCGGCGACGAAGCGGTGCACCACCGCGAGGTCCTCGTCGCCGAGGCCGGCGTCGACCAGGTCGCGGAACACGGTGCGGAGCGTGCCGAGCAGCGGAGCGGAGGTGCCCGTCGCCTCCGCCTCGTCGGCCGCGGCCCGCAGGTCCTTGTCCATGAAGGAGGCGACGCCGGTCGGCGTGTAGTCGCGGGCGACCAGGGCGGCGCGCTTGGTCTCGAGCACGCGGCTGCCCGCGTAGCCGCCCTGCAGCAGGGCGAGCAGCGTGTCGAGGTCGAGGCCGGAGCGCTCGGCGATGACGGCGGCCTCCGCGATCGCGGTCATGGTCGCGGCGACGACGAGCTGGTTGCAGGCCTTCGCCACCTCGCCGGCGCCGAGCGGCCCGAGGCGGACGGCGGTTCCGCAGGCGGACAGCACGGGCAGCACCCGGGCGACGTCCTCCTCCGCCCCGCCGACCATGATCGAGAGGGTCCCCGCCTCGGCGCCTTCGGTGCCGCCGCTGACGGGGGCGTCGACGAGGCGGAGCCGCGGGTGGCGTCCCGCCAGCTCGCGCAGGCCGGTGGCGGACACGCTGGAGCAGACGACGAGCACGAGGTCCGACCCCGCGGCGAGCACTCCCTCTTCTCCCTCGAGCACCTCCTCGAGCTGCGGCAGGTCCGGCACCATCACGATCAGCACGTCCGAGGCGGCGGCGAGCGAGCGGGCGGAGTCGTGCCACTGCGCCCCGGGGACGGCGCGGCGGGCGCGGTCGGCGGACGCGGGGCGCGCGGTGATCCCGAGCGGGACGCCGGCGGCGACGAGGCGCCGGGCCATCGGGGCGCCCATGCTCCCGAGCCCGATGAAGCCGGTGCGCGCGGGCGGGAGGGCGGCGGTCGTGGTGTCCGGCATGCGCCCAGCATATCGAACACGGTTCACAGGAGTGAAGTAGGGTGGGCGCGGGCCGATCCGGGGGAGAGCCTCCCGCACCGTCCCGCGAAGGGACACCCGTGACCGATCGCCTCCGCGTCGTCATCGCCTCGCCGCTCAGCCCCGAGCTGATCGCCCGCATCGTCGAGCTCGAGCCGCGCCTCGACGTCGTCGCCGACCAGAGCCTCCTCCCTCCGATGCGCCACCCGGGCGACCACGGCGGAGACCCCTCGTTCCAGCGCACTCCGGAGCAGCAGCGCGCCTTCGACGAGCTGGTCGACTCCGCCGACGTGCTCTACGGCGTGCCGGACGAGACCCCCGCCGCCCTCGCGCGCACGGCGGCCGCGAATCCGCGCCTCCGCTGGGTGCAGACGATGCCCGCGGGCGGAGGCGCGCAGGTGCGGGCCGTGGGGCTCGACGACGCGCAGCTCGAGCGCATCGCGTTCTCCACCTCGGCGGGAGTCCATTCCGAGCCGCTCGCCGAGTTCGGGGTCTTCGGACTCCTGGCCGGCGCCAAGTCCCTCCCGCGCCTCCAGTCCCTCCAGCGCGAGCGCGTCTGGGGCGGCCGGTGGACGATGGGGCTGATCTCGGAGCAGACGGTCCTGATCGTGGGGCTCGGCACGATCGGGCGCGCGACGGCCCGCAAGCTCCAGCAGCTCGGCGCCCGCGTGATCGGCACGAGCCGCCACGAGACCGAGGTGGAGCACGTCGACGAGATCGTCGCCCCCGACGCGATCGCGGAGGTGGCGGGCCGGATCGACGGGGTCGTCGTCACGCTCCCCGGCACCGCCGCCACCGAGAAGCTGGTCGGCTCCGAGTTCTTCGCCGCACTGCGCCCCGGCGCCTCGTTCGTCAGCGTCGGCCGCGGGACGGTCGTCGACGAGGAGGCGCTGCTCGCCGCCCTCGACGACGGCCGCGTCGGCTTCGCCGCGCTCGACGTGGTGGCGGAGGAGCCGCTCGAGCAGAGCAGCCCGCTCTGGAGCCACCCGAGCGTCCTGATCAGCCCCCACACCGCGGCGCTGAACGTCGCGGAGGACCGCCTGATCGCCGAGCTCTTCGCGCGCAACGCCACCCGCTTCCTCGACGGGGAGCCCCTGATCAACCGAGTCGATACGGTGGAGTTCTACTGATCCCGCCCCCGGAAGAGGACGCCATGGCCCGCCCCGATGCGCCCCCGACGACGGTCGACTCCGACAGGGGCTCGGGCGCCCCGGCCGTGTCGCGCGCCATGCGGATCCTCGATCTCCTCGCCGACGCGGGCGGCCCGCGCACGCTGACGGACATCGCCCGCGAGCTCGGGATCGCCAAGTCGTCGACATCGAACCTCTGCGCCGCGCTCGAGGAGGGCCGGCTGATCCGCCGTGTCGGCTCCGGCTTCCTCCTCGGCCGGCGCACCGTCGAGCTCGGCAGCCACTACCTCGCCGGCTTCGACCCGGTGCGCGAGTTCTACCGGCTCTGCGAGGAGTCGCCGGTGCTCTCGCGTCAGCTGGTGCAGATCGCGCTGCTCGACGGCACGCGGGTCCTCTACCTGGCGGTGCACGAGGGGCGGGAGCGGTTCGCGCTGTCCGCGAGCGTCGGCGACCGGTACCCCGCCTCCGCCACGGCCGTCGGAACGGCGCTCCTGGCCGAGCTCGACGACAGCGAGATCGCCGAGCGCTTCGCCGACGACCGCGACATCGTCGTCTTCACCGACCGGTCCACGTCCTCGACCCGCGATCTGGTCCGCAAGGTCGCCGCGGCGCGCGTGCGCGGCTACGCGATCGACGACGGCGAACTGCACCCCAGCGTCCTGGGCGTCGCCGTCGCGGTCCCGGCCGCCACCCGCTCCGATCTCTCGGTCGCGGTCGGCGTCTCGCTGGTCCGGCCGATCGCCGACGATCAGGAGGAGGTCGTCGCGGCCCTCCGCGAGGCCGCCGCGGCGCTCGGCCGCCCGCCCCTCGTCGCCGGAGCGCCCGCCTGACGCCTCGCCGTCCATTCCGTTGAATCCTGTTCACTGGGCTGTTACGCTCGGCCCATCCCGCCTCTGCGGGCCGGAGTGAGCGAGGCACCGTGGCGACCAGCAGAACGAGCAGCACGGGCAGCCGCACCGGCGTCGAGCCGAGGGGCGTCCGCTGATGCGCCTCGCGCGGATCCGGGCCGAGGACGGACCGGCCGTCGTCCTCCAGGTCGCGGGGGAGTGGCGCGAGATCGAGGACGCCTTCGCCGCGGAGCCGATCGAGACGGGCCGCCGCTGGCCCGTCGAGGGCGCGCAGCTGCTGGCCCCGGTGGAGCCCCGCGTCATCCTCGGCATGGCGCACAACGGCTCCGCGGCCGACCGGCTGCTGCCCCCGCAGGCCTTCCACAAGACCGCGCACACGCTGGCCGGGCCCGGCGACCCGATCGTCCTCGACGAGGGCATCGGGCCGGTGGTCGTCGAGGGCGAGCTCGCCCTGGTCATCGGCCGCACCGCAAGGCACCTCACGCCCGAGGACGCGCTCGCGCACGTGCTCGGAGCGACGGTCGCGAACGACGTCACCGCTCCGGGGATGATCGCCGCCGACGGCCTCTTCCTCCAGGGCAAGAACGGCGACGGCTGGACGCCGCTCGGACCGTGGATCGAGACCGGAGTCGACGTCGACGCGGTCGGCATCACGGTGAGCGTCGACGGGGAGGTGCGGGCCGTCTCCTCGACCGACCGCCTCGGCTGGCGCGCCGCCGAGATCCTGGTGCACCTCACCTCCCACCTCACGCTCCACCCGGGTGACGTCGTCCTCACCGGCTCGCCCGGCACGGCCGTCGAGGTCGGGCCCGGCCAGGAGGTCCTGATCGCCCTCGACGGGATCGGCGCGCTCGCGAGCCGCACTGTCGCGGGCCCTCCGCGCGCGGCGCCTCCGCAGCCCTGACATCCGCTCCGACCCTCTGGAGGAACCGTGCTCTTCGACCTGACCGACCGCGTGGCGCTCGTCACCGGATCCAGCCGCGGCATCGGCCGCGCCGTCGCCACCGGCCTCGCCGAGGCGGGCGCCACCGTCGTCCTGAACGGCCTCGACCCCGAGCGCCTCGAGGCCGCCCGCGCCGAGCTCGCGGAGCGGTTCCCCGGCACCGACGACCGCCCGCGGATCCACGCCCGCGCCTTCGACGTCACCGACGACGCGGCCGCCGAGGCGGGCGTCGCCTGGATCGAGGAGGCGGTGGGCCCGCTGCGCATCCTGGTCAACAACGCCGGCGTCCAGCACCGCGTGCCCCTGCTCGAGCTCGAGGTCGCCGACTGGGAGCGGGTGCTGCGCACGAACCTCACCAGCGCCTTCGTGGTCGGCCGGGCGGCGGCGAAGCGGATGATCCCGCGCGGCGCCGGGAAGATCGTCAACGTCGCCTCGGTGCAGGCCGATCTCGCGCGGCCGACGATCGCGCCCTACACCGCCTCGAAGGGCGGGATCCGCAACCTCACCCGCGCGATGACGGCGGAGTGGGCGCAGCACGGCATCCAGGTCAATGCGATCGCTCCGGGGTACATCCACACCGAGATGACGCAGGGCCTCGTCGACGACGTGGCGTTCAACAGCTGGATCCTCGGGCGCACGCCCGCCGCGCGCTGGGGCCGCGTCGAGGACCTGATCGGCCCCGCCGTCTGGCTCGCCTCCGATGGCTCGGACTACGTCAACGGGCAGGTCGTCTTCATCGACGGCGGCATGACCGTCGTCGTCTGAGTCACCCCTCGACCCACCGAACGGAACCCGTATGACCGCGCTCGTCCCCGCCTCCACCACCCGCGTCGTCGTCCACGCCGCCGGCGACCTCCGCGTCGAGGAGGCGCCGCTCGCGCCGCGCGGCCCCGGCGAGGCCCTCGTCGCCGTCGCGTACGGCGGGATCTGCGGCTCCGATCTGCACTACTGGACGCACGGCGCCGCGGGCGAGTCGATCCTCCGCGAGCCGCTGACGCTCGGCCACGAGGTGGTCGGCACGGTCGTCGAGGCAGCGGCGGACAGCTCAGGACCCCCGGTCGGCGCGGCCGTCGCCGTGCACCCCGCGACCGCGCGCGGCGAGTGGCCCGACGGGCGCCCCAACCTCGCGACCGAGGGCACCTATCTGGGCAGCGCCGCGCGGATGCCCCACACCCAGGGCGCGTTCGCCCGCCACGTGGTGCTGCCGGCGCGCATGCTCCGCGAGCTGCCCGCCGGTCTCGGGCTCCGGGAGGCGGCGCTCGCGGAGCCGGCGAGCGTCGCCTGGCACGCGGTGTCCCGCGCGGGGGAGGTGTCGGGACGGCGCGCGCTGGTGATCGGCAGCGGCCCGATCGGGGCGCTGATCGTCGCCGTGCTGAAGCGGGCGGGGGCGGCCGAGATCGTCGCGGTCGACCTGGCCGAGGAGCCGCTCGCGATCGCCCGCGCGGTCGGCGCGACCCGGACGATCCGCGCGACCGACGCCGACGCGATCGCCGAGGTCGCGGCCGACGTCGTCTTCGAGTCCTCGGGCAGCCCGCGCGGCCTCGCCTCGGCCGTCCGGGGCGCCGCCCGCGGCGGCACCGTCGTGATGGTGGGACTCCTCCCCTCGGGCGAGCAGCCGGCCCTGATCTCGCTCGCGATCACCCGGGAGCTGCGCCTGATCGGCTCCTTCCGCTTCGTCGACGAGATCGACGAGGTGCTGGCGGCGCTCACCGACGGGAGCCTCGCGGTGGCGCCGGTGGTCACGCAGGTGGTGCCGCTGGAGCGCGCGCTCGAGGCCTTCGAGCTCGCCCGCGACGCCTCGCGCTCGAGCAAGGTGCTGCTCGACTTCACCCCGTGACGGGCGCTCGAGGCGCCTTCGGAGGGTCGGGATCGCCCGAGCGTTCGGGGTTCCCTCGGACGGCGGTGCCGCCGGAGCACTACCGTTGCACCATGGCGTCCACCGATACCCCCGATTCCGCCCCCGAAGCCGACACCGCTTCCGAGAGCGCCCCCACGCTCACCTTCTCCGACCTCGGTCTCTCCGAACCGGTCCTCAAGGCCCTCAAGGAGGTCGGCTACGAGACGCCTTCGGCCATCCAGGCCGCGACGATCCCGTCCCTCCTCTCCGGCCGCGACGTCCTCGGCGTCGCCCAGACCGGCACCGGCAAGACCGCGGCGTTCGCGCTGCCGATCCTCTCGCGCCTCGACGTCTCGCAGAAGACGCCGCAGGCCCTCGTGCTGGCCCCGACCCGCGAGCTCGCGCTGCAGGTCTGCGAGGCGTTCGAGCGCTACGCGTCCGGCCTCCGCGGCGTCCACGTCCTCCCCGTCTACGGCGGCCAGGGATACGGCACCCAGCTCTCCGCGCTCCGCCGCGGCGTCCACGTCGTCGTCGGCACGCCCGGCCGCATCATGGACCACCTCGAGAAGGGCACCCTCGACCTCTCGCAGCTGAAGTTCCTGGTTCTCGACGAGGCCGACGAGATGCTCAAGATGGGCTTCGCGGAGGACGTCGAGACGATCCTCGCCGACACCCCCGTCGAGAAGCAGATCGCGCTGTTCTCGGCGACGATGCCCGCGCAGATCCGCCGCATCTCCGGCAAGTACCTGAAGGAGCCGGAGGAGATCACGGTCAAGAACAAGACCACGACCTCCGTCAACACCACCCAGCGCTACCTGATGGTGTCGTACCCGCAGAAGGTCGACGCCCTCACCCGCATCCTCGAGGTCGAGAACTTCGAGGGCATGATCGTGTTCGTCCGCACGAAGAGCGAGACGGAGACGCTGGCCGAGAAGCTGCGCGCCCGCGGCTACACCGCGGCGGCGATCAGCGGAGACGTGGCCCAGGCCCAGCGCGAGCGCACCGTCGAGCAGCTGAAGTCGGGCAAGCTCGACATCCTCGTCGCGACCGACGTCGCCGCCCGCGGCCTCGACGTCGAGCGCATCAGCCACGTCGTCAACTACGACATCCCGATCGACACCGAGTCGTACGTCCACCGCATCGGCCGCACCGGTCGCGCGGGGCGCAGCGGAGCGGCGATCAGCTTCGTCACGCCGCGCGAGCGCCGCCTCCTCGCCGCCATCGAGAAGGCCACCCGCCAGCCGCTGACCGAGATGCGGATGCCGAGCGTCGAGGACGTCAACGTCACCCGCCTCTCGCGCTTCGACGACGCGATCACCGCGGCGCTCGCCGACACCGAGCGCCTGCAGCGCTTCCGCGACATCATCGGCCACTACGTCGAGCACCACGACGTGGTCGAGTCGGACGTCGCCGCCGCGCTGGCCATCGTCGCACAGGGCGAGGAGCCGCTGCTGCTCTCGCCCGACGACCCCCGCTTCGCCCGTCGCGAGCGCGAGGACCGCGACTCCCGGCCCGACCGCGGCGACCGTCCCGAGCGCGGCGACCGCTTCGACCGCGGCGGCGACCGGGGCGAGCGTCCCGAGCGCCGTCAGCGCCCGGCGAACAGCAACCTCGCCTCGTACCGGATCGAGGTCGGCCGCCGCCAGCGCGTCGAGCCCCGCCAGATCGTGGGCGCGCTCGCGAACGAGGGCGGCCTCAACCGCGGCGACTTCGGGCACATCGACATCCGCCCGGACTTCTCGATCGTGGAGCTGCCGGCCGACCTGCCCCAGGACGTGCTCGACCGCCTCGCCGACACCCGCATCAGCGGGCAGCTGATCGAGCTGAAGCCGGACCGCCGTCCGAGCCGCGCCGGCGCCGACCGCGGCGCACGCCCCAGCGGCCCGAGCCGCTCGAGCGACCGCCCGGAGCGCAAGCCGCGCTACTGACGGCTCCCGCCTCTGCGGACGGGCTTCCACGAGACGCCACTCCGGTACAGCGACCCTTGCGTGTCGCGAACCGGAGTGGCGTCTCGCGTTGGTGCGGGGGGCGGCCTCAGCGGCGCAGGACGCGCCGGGCCAGCACGTTGCCGAGCAGCTGCACCAGCTGCACGATCACGATGATCACGAGCACCGCGGCCCAGGTGACGACCGGCTCGAACTGCCGGTAGCCGTACTGGATCGCGAAGTTGCCGAGCCCGCCGGCGCCGATGTATCCGGCGACCGCCGACATGTCGATCACGGCGACGAACACGAACGTGTAGCCGAGGATCAGCGGACCGAGCGCCTCCGGCAGCAGCACCGTGCGGACGATCCGGAACCGGCTCGCTCCGACCGACCGCGCCGCCTCGATCACGCCGGGCTGCACGGTCAGCAGGTTCTGCTCCACGATCCGCCCGATGCCGAAGGCGGCGCCGAGCGAGAGGGTGAAGACGATCGCGTCCGTGCCGATGCCGGAGCCGACCACCAGCCGGGCCAGCGGCTGGGCCGCGGCGATGAAGATGATGAACGGGATCGGCCGGAACACGTTCACGATCACGTTGAGCAGTCCGTGGACCACCCGGTTCGCGTAGAGGGCGCCGCCGCGGGTGAGCGCGAGGCCCAGTCCGATCAGCAGTCCGCCGAGCCCGCCGAAGAGGAGGCTCAGCGCGACGATGTAGAGCGTCTCGCCGGTCGCCTGGACGAGCTTGGGCAGGAGCGGGATCAGCTCGTTCATCGGGGCACCTCCGTGAGGGCGACGCGTCCGCCGAGGCGGGCGAGGAGGGGGTCGACGACGCCGTCCGGCGCGTCGAGGGCGACCGTGAGGTGGCCGAAGGCCCGTCCGCGGACGTCGGTGATGCCGCCGTAGACGAGCTCGAGCGGCACGCCGGCCGCCGCGACCTCGGCGAAGACGTCGCCCTGGGAGGCGGAGTCGTCCGAGAACGAGAGCGTGACCAGCCGGCCGCGGTGGCGCGTACGCAGCACGGCCGCCTCCGCGGGCGAGGGCACCGAGCGGACGACCGTGGAGACGAAGCGGCGGGTGACCGGCTCGCGCGGGGCCGAGAACACGTCGAAGACGGGCCCGCGCTCCACGATGCGGCCCGACTCCATCACCGCGACCTTCGTCGCGAGCTGCTGGACCACGTCCATCTCGTGGGTGATCACGACGATGGTGACGCCCAGCTCCTCATTGATGCGGCGGAGGAGGGCGAGCACCTCGCCGGTGGTGTCCGGGTCGAGCGCGCTGGTGGCCTCGTCGGCCAGCAGGATGCGCGGGGAGGCGGCGAGGGCGCGGGCGATGCCGACGCGCTGCTTCTGCCCGCCCGAGAGCTGCTCCGGGTGGCTGCGCGCCTTGTCGCTCAGACCGACGAAGCGGAGCATCTCGTCGACGCGGGCGCGCTGCTCCGTGCGCGGGACGCCCGCGACCTGCAGCGGGTAGGCGACGTTCTGCCCCACGGTCTTCGAGCCGAACAGGTTGAACTGCTGGAAGATCATCCCGATCCCCAGGCGCAGCCGGCGCAGCTCGCGCTCGGGCAGGCCCACGGTCTCGCGGCCGTCGATCTCGATGCTGCCGCTGGTCGCGGGCTCGAGGGCGTTGACGAGGCGCGCGAGCGTGCTCTTGCCGGCGCCGGAGTAGCCGATCACGCCGTAGACGTCGCCCGCCTCGATCTCGAGGCTCACGCCGTCGACGGCCGCGGTCGGGGCGGCGCCGCGCCCTGCGCCGGGGTACACCTTGCGCACGTCAGTCATGCGGATGAGCGGCACGGGGCGCCCTTTCTGTTGCGGGGGAGGCGCGGGACCGCGCCGGTGGGGAGCTCCGCGAGCGGAGGACCCGACCGGCGCGGTGCCGCAGGTGCCGGAGTCAGGAGGCGGCGGAGATGTCGGTCTCGGCGGACTCGAGCGAGGTCTCCAGCTCGGAGGCCGGGGTCTTCAGGAAGACCGCGGTGCCGCCGGACTGCTCCGAGACGCCGTCGAGCACGTCCTGGCTGTCCTGGTAGATCGAGACGAGCTTCGTGTAGGTCTCGTTCTCGGCGTCGTCGGCTCGGGCGGCGAAGATGTTCGTGTAGAGCAGGGAGGCGGGGTCGCTCGGGTCGTCCTGGGCGATCGCGTCCGAGGCCTTGAGGCCCGCGTTCTCGATGAAGTCGTTGTTGATGATCGCGGCGGCCACGTCCGGGAGCGACGTCGGGGTGAGGGAGGCCTCGAGCGCGGTGACCTCCACCTTCGAGGAGGACTCGACGTCGTCGACGTTCGAGAGCACTCCGCCGCCGTCCTTCAGCTCGACGAGCCCGGCCGACTGCAGCACCAGCAGCGCGCGCGCCTGATTCGTCTCGTCGTTGGGGATCGCGACGGTGGAGCCGGCGGGGATGTCCGCGACGTCGTCGTACTGCGAGGAGTAGAGGCCGAGCGGGTAGATCGCGGTCGCGCCGATCGGCACGAGGTCGGCGTCGGCCGAGGTGTTGTACTGCGCCAGGTAGGCGATGTGCTGGAACTGGTTGAGGTCGATCTCGCCCTCGGTGAGGGCGGGGTTGGGCTGGTTGTAGTCGCTGAAGTCGACGATCTCGACGTCGATCCCGGCGTCGGCGGCGGCCTTCTCGTAGGTGGCCCAGTAGGGGTCGCTCGCGCCGACCACGCCGATGCGGACGGTGTCGTCGCCGCCGCCCGCGCCGGAGCAGCCGGCGAGGAGGAGGGCGGCGGAGGCGGCGATCGCGGAGGTCGCGAGGAGTCGGGTGCGCAGGGTCATGGCTGTGGGGATCCTTCCGTGGAGAGGATCCGGGCACTCGGCGCCGACCGAGCGGTGCTGGTCACCGCCGGCGCTGCGACCGGCCTCCGGTCGCTCGGCGCCGCGACTGCGCGGATCCCGGGGATCACCTTACGAAGGCGTTCGGACCCGCGCGGAACCCGCGCGTAACACGGCGACTCGGAGGCAGCGGAGGCGCGCGCTCACCGCCTGAGCGCGCCGTGGCGGCCGCTCAGCTCGCGAGCGCGCCGTCCTCGCCCGCCGACGCCTCGTGCTTGGCGATCCGCTTCGCGATCGCGTCGCGCTCGGCCCGGAGCGACGCGATGGTCGGCTTGTCCAGGCGGGGGTCGGCCAGGTCGGCGAAGGGGCTCGCGGCGCCGGTGCGCGCGGACACGAGCGCGGCGTACGCCTTCGTCGCGGCGCGGAGCTCGGCTCCGGCCCGTTCGACCTTCCGCGGCTTCGACTCCTTGTCCGAGACGAGTCGGGCGTGCTTGTCGAGGGCGTCTACCAGCGCGCGATGCGCGGCGTCAATCTTCTTGCTCATAGGCGCATTATGGCGCAGGATCGGCGCACGGCGCCGAACGCGTCCCGCACCAGCCCTCCGTCCCCCTCCGCGAGAGGCCGCTCGGGTACGCGACACACAGGGGAGGCGTACCGGGGCGGCATCTCGCGGGGAGGGGACGGGCGGGTCAGCGGGCGACCGGCGTGGAGACGGACGACGCGCCGGCGCTGGTGGCCACCGCGTCGAGGACTCGCTGCACGTCGAGGGCGTCGGCGAAGGTGGGCGTGACCGCCGTGCCGCCGGCGATCGCCTCGACGAGGTCGACGACCTGGTGCGTGAAGAGGTGCTCGTAGCCGATGCCGTGCCCGGTCGGCCACCAGGCGGACATGTACGGGTGCGCCGGCTCGGTGACCTGGATGCGCCGGAAGCCCTGCGCCTCCTCGGGGTCGCGGGCGTCGTAGTACTCGAGCTCGTTCATCCGCTCGAAGTCGAACGCGATCGAGCCGAGCTCGCCGTTCACCTCGATCCGGTTGGCGTTGCGGCGGCCGGTCGCGACGCGGGTCGCCTCGAAGACGCCCAGGGCGCCGCCCTCGAAGGAGGCGGTGAAGGCCGCGGCGTCGTCGACGGTCACGGCGCCGCGCGGGGCGTCGGCACCGGCACGGCCGCCGAGGCCGACCTGCTCGCTGAGCACGGGGCGCTCGGTGGTGAAGGTGCGCAGCGTCGCCGAGACCGAAGTGATGCCGCGGCCGGTCAGCCACTGGGCGGTGTCGATGCTGTGCGCGCCGATGTCGCCGAGGGCGCCCGAGCCGGCGCGCTCCTTCTGCAGGCGCCAGGTCAGCGGCGCCTCGGAGTCGGACAGCCAGTCCTGCAGGTACTGGGCGCGCACGTGCCGGATGTCGCCGAGGCGGCCCTCCTCGATGAAGCGCTTCGCGAGGGCGAGGGCCGGGGTGCGGCGGTAGCTGAAGCCGCACATCGCCACCTTCCCGGAAGCGGCGGCCGCGGCGACCATCCGCTCCGCCTCCTCGACGGAGTTGGCGAGGGGCTTCTCGCACAGCACGTGCTTGCCGGCCTCGAGGGCCGCGATGGCGATCTCGGCGTGGGTGTCGCCCGGGGTGCAGATGTCGACGAGGTCGATGTCGTCGCGGGCGATGACGGCCCGCCAGTCGGTGGAGGCCTCGCTCCAGCCCAGCCGCTCGGCGCGCTCGGCGGTCGAGTCGGGGTTGCTCCCCACGAGCACGGCGAGCTCGGGGCGGAGGGGGAGGGGGAAGAAGCGGGAGGCGGTGCGCCAGGCGTGCGAGTGGGTGCGGCCCATGAAGGCGGTCCCCACCATCGCGACGCGCAGGGCTCGGTCGTTCGACATCGTCGTCCTTTCGTCGGCCGTACGACCCTGCCACGGGTCGGGGCGCGGGCGCTACCGCGCTCGGCGAGGCCGCCCCCGGGGCGACGCGCCCGGGCTGCACCGACATTAGCGCGTTCATAGGGTTCGGAGAGCGCTCTATCCCGGACGGAATGTCTCAACCGCCGCCGTCAGATGTCGCGTAATCCCGCGGATCCCAGCCCTGACGCGGTAGCAGGAAGCCCTCGGGGCGACTGGGCGATCACCCGAACCGCCTTCGAATCGGTTCAGAACTTTTGCTTGACCCGCGACGTAAGTGGAAGTAGCTTCATCCGCATGGTCACCGCAGACCCCCGCAGCACTGCTGCACAGCCTCTTCCCCGCACCTCCGACGAGTCTCAGCAGCTGCTTCTGCAGATGCGCGGCATCGTGAAGGTCTTCCCCGGCGCCCGTGCTCTCGACGGCGTCGACCTCGATGTCCGACCCGGTGAGGTGCACTGCCTCCTCGGCCAGAACGGCGCCGGCAAGTCCACCCTCATCAAGACCCTCGCCGGGGCCCACCAGCCCACCGAGGGCGAGATCCTCGTCGACGGGAACGTCGTCACGATCCCGTCCCCGACGGCGGCCCTCGCCCTGGGCATCGCGACGATGTACCAGGAGCTCGACGTCGTCGACGGCCTCTCCGTCGCCGAGAACATCTTCCTCGGCCACGAGCTCTCCCGCGGTGGCTTCACCGCCCGGGCGAAGGCCACGAGGATCACCCGCGAGCTGATGGAGCGCCTCGGCCACTCCGAGATCTCGCCGAACCGCGAGGTCGGCACGCTCTCCGCCGCCGGCAAGCAGATCGTGCAGATGGCCCGCGCCCTCTCGCACGACGCGCGGGTCATCATCATGGACGAGCCCTCCGCGGTGCTCGACTCCGAGGAGGTGGAGAACCTCTTCCACGTGGTGCGCCAGCTCACCGCCTCCGGCGTCGCGATCGTCTACATCTCGCACCGCCTCGACGAGATCCGCGCCATCGGCGACCGGATCACCGTGATCAAGGACGGCGCCACCGTCGCGCAGAACCTCGCGGTCGCCGACACCCCCACCTCGAAGCTCATCACCCTGATGACCGGCCGCGCCGTCGAGTACGTCTTCCCGGACCGCCAGGAGCTCGACGTCGAGGCCGAGACGCTGCTGAAGGTCGAGAAGCTGGGCCTGCAGGGCTCCTTCTCGGACGTCTCCCTCGAGATCCGCGCCGGCGAGGTCGTCGGCCTCGCGGGGCTGGTCGGCTCCGGCCGCTCCGAGATCCTCGAGACCATCTACGGGGCGCGCCGCGCCAGCACCGGGACGGTCAGCGTGGCGGGCAAGCGCCTGCGCGCCGGATCCGTCACCTCGGCGGTCGACGCCGGCATCGGCCTCTGCCCGGAGGAGCGCAAGAGCCAGGGCCTGCTCCTGGACGAGCCGGTCTACCGCAACATCACCCTCTCGACCTTCGACCGCTTCGCCAAGCGCGGCTTCCTCGACGAGCGCTCCGAGCGCGCGGCGGCGGCCGAGCAGGCGGTCTCCCTCGACCTGCGGCCCTCCGGGGTCGACCGCGACGCCCGCACCCTCTCCGGAGGCAACCAGCAGAAGGCGCTCCTCGCCCGCTGGCTCGTGCGCGGCTGCCGCGTCCTGCTGCTCGACGAGCCGACCCGCGGGGTCGACGTCGGCGCACGGGCCGAGATCTACACCCTGATCAGGGACCTCGCGACCAACGGCGCCGCCGTGCTCGTGGTCTCCAGCGAGATCGGCGAGGTCCTCGGACTCTCCGACCGAGTGCTCGTGATCTCCGACGGCGCCGTGGTCCACGAGGGCCCGGCCGATTCGATCGACGAGCACCGCGTGCTCGATCTCGTCATGGAAGGAAGTGCAGCGTGAGCGGACAGCTCGACACCGCGTCGCCGTCGATCGGCGGTCCGCAGGAGGACGCCGCCCGTCACGCGTCGGCCGCGACGGGAGGCTCCTCCGGGGGCGTGCCCTCGAAGGACTCCCGCTCCGGGATGGCCCGCCTCATGCAGGGCTCCCTCGGCCGCAACGTCGGGCTGCTGCTCGCGCTGGTGATCCTCTGCATCGTCGGATTCGCCACCGCGGGGGAGCGCTTCGCCAGCGTCGACAACGTGCTCACGATCCTCCGCCTCGCCGCCGTCATCGGCGTGCTGAGCATCGGCATGACCTTCGTCATCACCTCCGGCGGCATCGACCTCTCGGTCGGCTCCGTGATGGGGCTCGCGACGGTCTGGGCGAGCACGGTCTCGACCCAGTACTACGCGGCCAACTCCTCCTGGCTGGTGATCGTGCTCACCGCGGTCGTCGTCGGCCTCGTCTGCGGCCTGATCAACGGCGCGCTGATCGCCTACGGCCGGGTCGTCGCCTTCATGGCGACCCTGGCGATGCTCGTCGCCGCCCGCGGCTTCGCCGAGCTGATCTCGAACCGCCAGACGCAGGTCGTCACGGTCACGCCGTTCCTCGACTTCTTCCGCGCCGACGTGCTCGGCATCCCGGTGCTCGTGCTGATCTTCGTGGTCGTCGCCGTCGCCGGCTGGATCCTGCTCAACCGCACCACCTTCGGCCGCCGCACCATCGCGGTCGGCGGCAACCCCGAGGCGGCCCGCCTCGCCGGCATCAAGGTCCGCCGCCACACCATGTACGTCTACGGCCTCGCCGGGCTCACCGCCGGCATCGCCGCCGTCATGATGCTCGCCCGCACCACCGCCGGCAGCTCGACCAACGGCCTCCTCTACGAGCTCGACGCCATCGCGGCGGTCGTCGTCGGAGGCACGCTGCTGGCCGGCGGCCGCGGCACCATCGTCGGCACCGTGTTCGGCGTCCTCATCTTCACGACCCTGACCAACGTGTTCACGCAGAACAACATGTCGACCTCGACTCAGGCCGTCGCGAAGGGCGCGATCATCGTCGCCGCCGTCCTGCTGCAGCAGCGGTTCGCCGCCCGCGGCAGGAAGTCCTGACCCCGGGGCTCCGGCCCCGCTCCTCCACACACAGCAACCCACCCGACCACTCAGGTCACCTCTCCGCAGGACACGTGTGCCCTCGGACCCCTCGGATCGATCGAAGGAGATCACTTCCATGCCCGCACGCCCCTTCACCCGCAGCCGCCTCTCCCGCACCGCCCGACTCGGCTCGGCCGGCGTCGCCTTCGGCGCCGTCGCGCTGATGCTCACCGGCTGCATCTCGAACGCCCCGGTCGAGACCGGCAACGCCGCCTCCGGCGGGACCGCCGCCGCCGTGGCCGCCTCGGACAACGACGCCTCCGGCGACAACGTCGTCATCGGCTTCACCGCTCCCGCCGCCGACCACGGCTGGATGGGCGCGGTCAGCCGCGCCGCCATCGCCGAGGCCGAGAAGTACGACGACGTGGAGCTCCGTACCGCGGAGGGCACCAACGACGTCAACCTCCAGATCAGCCAGGTCGAGACCTTCATCAACGACGGCGTCGACGCGATCGTGCTCCTGCCGATCGACGGAGCGGCGCTCACGCAGGTCGCCACCCAGGCGATGGAGGCGGGCATCACCGTCATCAACGTGGACCGCGAGTTCTCCAGCCCCTTCGCCGCCCGGTCGACCATCCTCGGCGACAACTACGGCATGGGCGTCAGCGCCGGCACCTACATCTGCGAGGAGCTCGGCGACAACCCCGACGCCGTCGTCGCCGAGATCGCCGGCATCGACTCCCTCCCGCTGACCCAGGAGCGCAGCCAGGGCTTCTCGGACGCGCTCGAGGGCTGCGGACTCGACGTGGACAACCGCGTCGCCGCCGACTTCACCGTCCAGGGCGGAGAGCAGGCCGCGGCCAACCTCCTCCAGGCCGCGCCGAAGATCGACGCCATCTGGAACCACGACGACGACCAGGGCGTCGGCGTCCTCGCGGCGATCGACACCGCCGGACGCGACGAGTTCCTCTTCGTCGGCGGCGCCGGCTCGGCCAACGTGATGCGCGCGATCGAGGCCGACGACTCCGTCGTCAAGGCCACGGTCGTCTACCCCTCGACCCAGGCCGCGGACGGCATCAAGCTCGCCCGCCTCGTCGAGCAGAACAAGTCGATGGCCGACACCAGCTCGCTCGGCGTCCCGCGCCAGATCCAGCTCTTCGCGCCGGTCGTCACCAAGGACAACGTCTCCGAGTACCTGCCCTCGGCCTTCGAGTCCTGATCGGCCCCACCAGCCCGGGTCGGCGCGGGAACCATCCCGCGCCGACCCCCACCTCGGCGCCGCCCCGGGATCACTGACGACCCGCAGCGCAGCGCCACCGGCATCCGCGAGAGGAGGAGGAGTGCAAGACACCGGCCCCAGGGCCGGACAGGAGGAGACCGGATCCGCTCAGTCGTGCGGACAGCGACGGACCCGGCCTCTGCGATGAACACCTCATTGAAGGAATCACATCACGCATGAATGGTAAGCGATCCTCGAGAAGAAGCATCAGGCGTCTTCTCGCACTCGGCATCGCCGGGATGGTGACGGTCTCCGGACTCACCGCCCTCGGCCTGCCCGCCTCGGCCCACGACGGAGTGGACCACGGTTCCGAGGGCGGAGCATCCGCTCTCGACTGGAGCAACTACGAGAAGGTCCTGCTGACGAAGAACGTCGGCGAGCCCCTCGACCTGGCCGTCCTCCCGGACAAGTCGGTCCTCCACACCGCTCGGAACGGCGAGATCCGCCACACCGACCCCAAGACCGGCACCACCCGTGTCGTCAACACGATCCCCGTGTACCAGAACTCGGAGGACGGACTGCAGTCCGTCGGCATCGACCCCGACTTCGCCGAGAACAAGTGGGTCTACCTCGTCTACGCGCCCCCCGGGAACACCCCGACCGGCGCGGCCCCGAACATGCTGCCCGAGGGCGCGACCGACAGCTACTGGGACCAGTGGAAGGGCATCAACCGCCTCTCCCGGTTCAAGTGGACCGGCTCGGGCCTCGACCTCGCGAGCGAGCAGAAGATCATCGACATCGAGACCCAGCGCGGGCAGTGCTGCCACGTGGGTGCCGACTTCGACTGGGACGCCGACGGCAACCTGTACCTCTCCACCGGCGACAACACGCCGGCGAGCGCTCCGGGTGCCGCGGGCTTCGCGCCGAACAACGACGCGCCCCGCATGAACCCGGGCTTCGACTCGCGTCGCGGCGCCGGCAACACGAACGACCTCCGCGGCAAGATCCTCCGGATCACCGTGCAGGAGGACGGCTCGTACACGATCCCCGACGGCAACCTCTTCCCGGTGGGAACCGAGAAGACCCGCCCCGAGATCTTCGTGATGGGCGTCCGCAACCCGTTCAAGATCGACGTCGACGCCGAGACGAACACCCTCTCCTGGGGCGACTACGGCCCCGACGCCACGAAGGCCGCTGCGGCCGACGGCGTCCGCGGCCCGATGGGCCTCGTCGAGTGGAACGCGACCGGACTGGACGAGCCGCACAACTCCGGCTGGCCCTACGTCCACGGACCCAACGCGCCGTACAACGAGTGGAACTTCGAGACGTCGACGCCCCGCGGCTTCTTCGACCCGGAGAACCTGAAGAACAACTCGCGCTGGAACACCGGCCTGGTCGACATCCCGGACGCCAAGGCGGCGACCGTCTACTACGGCGACAACCCCGGCGACCAGCCGTTCGACGAGCTCGTCAACTTCGGGACCAGCACCGGCCAGGGCCCCATGGGCGGACCGGTGTACCACTTCGACGCGGACAACACCTCGACGTCGAAGTTCCCGGAGTACTGGGACAAGAAGACCTTCTTCGGCGAGTTCTCGCAGGACTACATCGCGGCGTTCACGCTCGATGAGGACCGCGCGGTCACGCACATCGAGGACTTCCTCCCCAACGCGGCGCTCAGCCAGGCCGCGCAGCCGATCCACGACAACCCGATGGACATGGAGTTCGGCCCCGACGGGTCGATGTACGTGATCGAGTACGGCGACGGATTCTTCCGCGCCAACCCCGACGCGGGCCTGTACCGGATCGACTACGCCGAGGGCAACAAGGCGCCGCAGGCCCGCTTCACCGCGACCCCCCTGTCCGCCTCGCAGACCCCGCTCGAGGTCACGTTCGACGCCAAGGGATCGACCGACCCCGAGGGCGACGCGCTCACCTACGACTGGGACTTCGACGGCGACGGCACCTTCGACGCCACCGGAGTGACCGTCAAGAAGACCTACACCGAGCTCGGACAGTTCACGGCCCGTCTGCGCGTCACCGACGCCAAGGGCAAGTTCAGCCTGACCTCGCGGGTCATCTCGGTCGGCAACCAGGCGCCGCAGATCCAGATCCAGACGCCCGGCAACGGCTCGTTCTTCAGCTGGGGCGACGCGATCCCCTACCAGGTGACCGGCAAGGACGCTGAGGACGGCGACCAGATCGTCAGCAGCCGCGTGGGCTGGACCTACGGCCTCGGCCACGACGAGCATGCCCACCCCGAGGTCACCGGCACCGGTGCCAAGGGAGCGTTCCCGACGTCCAAGGACTCGCCCGAGCACGGCCCCGGCGCGCTGCTGTACGGCACCGTCGTCGTGACCTACACGGACGGCGGCTTCAACGGCCTGCCCCCGGCTGCGGCCGAGGCGACGCTGCGGCTGAACCCGAAGACGCAGGAGGCGGAGCACGCCGCCCGTGAGGGCGTCCTGCCCTACGCGGACACCACCGCCAGCGGCGGCAACGCCGTCAGCGGACTCGGTGCGGGATCCTTCCTGCGCTGGGACCCGGTGAACTTCGCCAACCTGACCGGCGTCGTGGTCCGCGCCACCGGTGAGGGCACCGTCGACCTCCGCTGGAACGCTGCCGACGCAGCGCCCTTCGGAACAGCGACCATCCCCGCGGGAGCCGGCTGGAAGGACGTCCTCGTCCCCTTCGGCACCAACGTCCCCCGCGGCACCGGCTCGCTCTACGTGACCTCGCCCAGCGGCCTGTCGCTCGACTCCCTCACCTTCCAGGGTGTCGGCGCCGGTGACAAGACGGCTCCGACCGTCGCGGCGACCCTCGACCCGGCAGCGCCTGCGGGCGTCGGCGGCGTCTACAACAAGCCCGTGACCCTCGGCCTCACCGCCACGGACAACGGAGCGCTCTCCACCGTCCAGTACTCCGCCGACAACGGCACGACGTGGACCACGGTCCGCGCCGTCAACGGCGCGTACACGGTCCCGTTCACCACGAACGGCGCCCGGACGATCCAGTACCGCGCCACCGACACCGGCGGCAACGTCTCGGCGGTCGGCACGGTGAAGTTCACGATCGACCTGGCCGCGGCGAACGCCCCGACCGCCGCGTCGACCACCACCGTGGCGCTCTCGGCTCCCCGCGTGACCTTCGGGGCACCGGGCGAGGCGACCGTCACGGTCACCGGTCAGGGTGGGAACCCCGGCGGAGAGGTCGTCCTGTACGAGGGCGCCACCGAGCTGGGCCGCGCGACGCTGAAGGACGGCAAGGCGACCTTCGCCCTGCCGAAGACCCTCGGCGCCGGCACCCACACCCTCCGTGCGGCGTACGGCTCGGACGCCACCTTCAAGGCCTCGGAGGGCACCGCCCGCCTGATCGTCTCGAAGGCCGCCTCGGAGCTCACCGCGACCGTCTCGCCCAACCCGGTAAAGCCGGGCGCCAGCGCGCAGGTCACGGTCGACGCGAAGTCCTCGACGGGTGTCGCCGGCACCGGTCAGGTGAGCGTGATGGTGAAGAGGAACCTCTCCACCGTCGCGATGCTCACCGGGACCCTCGACGAGAACGGGCACGTCGTGGTGACGCTCCCGAAGCTCGCGGCGGGCAGCTACAAGCTGACCGTCACCCACACCGCCACGGCGGACACCAACGCCGCGTCGGCGCTGCTGAACCTCACCGTCCAGCAGTAGCCCCCGCGCAGGGGCCGGCCGGCTCGACCGGGCCGGCCGGCCCCCCACCCCCTGCACCATCTGCCATTTCGAAGGAGAAATGATGCACCACCACCACGCATCCATCACGGCCAAGCCGATGAGCCGGCGCTCGCTGATGACGGCCCTGGCCGCATCGACCGTCGCGGTCGGCGTCGGAGCGGGAGCTCTCGCGGCGCCCGCCACGGCCGCCCCCGCGCCCTCGTCCGGATCCACGCGCCTGGTCCCGATCAACCGCATCGGCATCCAGCTCTTCAGCGTCCGCGACAAGGTCTCGTCGCTCGGCTTCCGGGCCGTCTTCGAGGAGCTCGGCCGCATCGGCTACAGCGAGATCGAGTTCGCCGGGTACACCCAGGGCAACGTCGGAGCGATCACCCCGCAGCAGATCCGCCAGCTGCTCGACGACAACGGCCTCCGCGCCGTCGGCTCGCACGTCGGCACCAACCTCCTCCGCTCGGAGCTGGGCAAGCAGATCGAGATCGCGCAGATCCTCGGCACGCCGCACCTCGGCACCGGCAACGCGCCCACCAACGTCAACACCAAGGCGGGCTACCTCGCCGCGGCGGAGGAGTGGAACAAGTGGGGCCAGCAGGTCTCGGCCGCGGGCATGAAGCTCTACCAGCACAACCACGCCGGTGAGTTCGGGTTCGCCACGGACGACCCCAAGACCCGCCTGTACGACCTCTTCTACGACAACACCGACCCGCGTCACGTGTACCTCGAGATGGACGTCTACTGGGCGTACGTCGGCAAGAAGCTCTACCCGGGCTTCGAGCCGCTCGACTACATCAAGCGCAACCCGCGCCGCTACCCGATCCTGCACCTCAAGGACGGCAAGACGAACAACGCCAACACCAACGGCTACGACATCGTCGAGTTCGGCGCGGGCAACCTGCCCTACCAGGCGTTCCTCTCGGAGCTGCGCGACCGCGGCCAGCGCTTCGGCGTCTGGGAGCAGGACACCGCTCCCACGCTGGCGACGCCGCCGAGCACGGGGAACTCCCTCGAGGCCGCTTCCCGCAGCTACTCCGCGATCGCTGCGCTCCGTGGCTGAGCGCACCCCGCGCCGCGCGCGCCGCACCGACAGCACCACCACCAGTACGACGCGCACGAGCGCACCGAGGAGAACCCCCATGAAGTGGAAGACGCCCACGGCGGTCCTCGCGGCCGCCTCCCTCGCGATGGTCGCCGCACCGTCCGCCTTCGCGGCGACGACGGACTGCACCACCGAGCTCGGGAACCAGACGATCACCGGAGACCTCAACGTCGGCGCGGGCCAGACCTGCGTGCTCGGCAACGTGACCGTCACCGGCAACGTCATCGTCGGCGACGACGCCTGGCTGGACGCCACCTCGGCGACCATCGGCGGCGACGTGATCGGCACCGACGCGTACGGCATCTCGATCGACGGCACCAGCGTCGGCGGAGACGTCGTGTCGTTCTCGGACGGCAGCCGCAACGGCTTCCTCTACCTACGCGACCTCACGGTCGGCGGCATGGTCGAGGCCGGCGGGATCGACGTCGAGTTCAGCGACCTCTCGGTCGACGGCTCGGTCAGCACCGACGCGGCGAACTACGTCGACGTCGACCGCACCAGCGTCGGCGGCGACGCCACCTTCGCCGGCAGCGACTTCGGCGTGAACGTGCAGGGCGCCATCGTCGGCGGCTCGCTCGCCGTCACCGGCTCCTCGCGCGGCGTCCTCCTGGGCGCGAACGAGGACGGCTCGGCCTCGGCCCTCGGCAACACGGTGGGCGGGAACCTCACGCTCTCGGGCAACTCCGGCAACGTCCAGCTCGCGGGCTCGACGGTCGGCGGGCGCATCGCGCTCGCCGACAACGCGCCGGCGGTCAACTTCGGCGCGGGCAACACCGCCGCCGGAGTCGACGGCACCTTCACGGGAACGGCGGCGGGCGCTGCGGCGGCCGGCGACCAGGCCGTGGCCGTCATCGTCCCCGAGGCCAACAAGGGCGAGCTGACCTGGACGCTCGAGGGCACCAGCAACCTGGTGAACCTCGGCGTCGCCGAGGAGCAGGGCGACCACTTCGCCGCCTCCGGTGAGCTCGTGCCGGTCCGCGTGACCGACACCCGCCTCAACGGCCCGGCCTGGTCGGTCACCGGCCAGCTGAGCGACTTCCGCTCCGGCGAGAAGACGTTCTCGGGCAAGCACCTCGGCTGGACCCCCGAGGTCCTGGAGAACACGGGCGGTGCCGTCGCCGGCGCAGCCGTCCCCTCCGGGTTCGACTCGGGCAACGGCCTCGCCACGCCCCGCGTCCTCGGCTCCGCCGCGGCGCAGCACCCGACCGGATCCTCGGTCCTGGGCGCCGACCTCGACCTGAAGCTCCCGCTCTCGGTCGGAACCGGCACCTACACCGCGACGCTGACGCTCACCGCGCTCGGCTAGCACCGGTGGGGCGGCCTCCGGGCCGCCCCACCCTCCCCCCGTCTCCCCGCGAGACGCCACTCCGGTCCGCCCCGCTCGGCGTGCCGCGCACCGGAGCGGCGTCCCGCGGGGAGGCATCCCCCCTTGCAACGGAAGCCTGATCGATGTCGCTCATGCCACGCACCTCCCGCACCACCGCCGCCCTGCTGCTGATGACGCTCCTCGCAGCCGGCGGCCTCTCGGCTCAGGCGGGTGCCCAGGAGGCGGACCCCGCCTCCACGCCGGTCACCTGGGGGGTGCGCCCCGCCGACACCGAGCAGGGCAGCGAGCGGCCGAACTACGCGTACGCCCTCGATCCCGGCGGACGCCTCAGCGACGCCCTGATCGTCTCCAACTACGACGACGAGGAGCAGACGTTCCGCGTCTACGGCTCCGACGGCTTCATCACTGAGGCCGGCCAGCTCGACCTGCTCCCCGCCGCGGAGCCCTCGACGCAGCTGGGCAGCTGGATCGCGTTCCCCGAGCCCGAGGTCACCGTGCCCGCCGGCGAGAGCGTGCAGGTCCCGTTCGAGGTCGTCGTCCCCGACGACGTGACCCCGGGCGACTACGCCGCGGGCGTCGTCTCCTCGATCCTGGTGCAGGGCGAGACCGGAGTCTCGGTCGACCGGCGCCTGGGCTCGCGGATGTACCTCCGCGTCGGCGGCGAGCTCGCCCCGCGCCTGTCGATCGACGGCCTCGCCGTCTCGTACCAGGGCGGCTGGAACCCCTTCGCCCCCGGCTCCGCGACCGTCGACTACACCGTGACCAACGCGGGCAACACCCGTATCGCGCCGGGCGCCGAGATCAGCGTCGCCGGCCTCTTCGGCCTCGCGCCGGTGTCCGCGACCGACCCGGAGCCGCTGCCCGAGCTCCTGCCCGGCACCTCGGTCTCGCGCACCGTGACCGTCGCCGGAGTCTGGCCGCTCTTCGTCGCGACCGCCCGCGCCGCGCTCTCGGGCACCGTCGTCACCGCCGACCAGGCCGCGCAGGCCGACTCCGCCGTCGTCGTCCCCGACGTGCCGGTCGCCACCGCCGAGACCTCGGCCGCGGCCGTGCCGTGGAGCGCCGTGCTTCTCCTCGCCCTGCTCATCGGGCTCATCGTGCTGACCGTCGTCCGCCGCCGCCGCCGGGCCGCGGGGGAGCAGGCGCGCATCGACGCCGCCGTCGCCGCCGCTCTCGGCGCCCAGCCGGAGGACGCCGACCGCGCGGAGGTCCGCTCCTGACCGGGTGCGGCCGACGCGGTCCGCGGGGGATCGCGCCGGCGCGGCCCGCCGCCTCCGGCCGCGCGGCCGCCGCTCTAGCGGACCGCCCGCCCCTCGGCGCGCAGCTGCTCGAGGAAGCCGTCCACCACGGCGGGGCTGAGCAGGTGCCCGCGCAGCATCAGCGCGGCACCGCGCACGCCCCCGCTGCCGCCCAGCTCGGCGGTCACCACGTCGAGCCGCTGCGTCGCGAGGGGGAGGGAGCGCTCGTCGATCACCGAGCGCACGGCCGTCAGGATCTCCGGGCTGGCGAGGGCGACCGCGCCGCCCAGCACGATGACGGAGGGGTTCAGCAGGCTCACGCAGGTGGCCAGCACCTCGCCGAGCTGGAGTCCCGCGATCCGCGCCGCCTCGACGGCCTCGGGATCGCGCGCCTTCAGCAGGTCGATCAGCTCGCGCACCGACTGCACGTCGCGGCCCGCCCGGGCGAGCCCGGCGGCCAGAGCGGAGCCGCCCGCGACCGCCTCGAGGTCCCCCTCCTGACCGCCCGCCGCGGCCGGGGCCGTGCGCGGCACCTGGACGTGGCCGAGATCACCGGCGGAGCCGAGGGCTCCGCGCTGGAGCAGCCCGGACGAGACGATGCCCGCGCCGATGCCGGTGCCGACCTTCACGAACATCAGATCGAGGGCGTGCGGGAACCGCGAGGCCCGCTCGCCGAGCGCCAGCAGGTTCACGTCGTTGTCGACGAGCACCGTGGTGTCGTATCGCCGGCGCACGAAGGCGGGGATGTCGAAGCCGTCCCAGCCGGGCATGATCGGCGGGCGCACCGGGCGGCCGCTCGCGTGCTCCACCGGGCCGGGCACGCCGACCCCGATTCCCGCGAGGGCGGAGCGGTCGACGCCGGCCGCGGCGAGGATCCCGTCGCTGACGTCGAGCGCGTGCCCGAGCACCGCCACGGGGCCCTGCGCGATGTCGAGCTCCTCGCGGCGCTCGGCGATGATGCGGCCGTCGAAGTCGGTCAGCGCGATGGTCGAGTGCGCCGCGCCCAGGTCGATGGCCAGGAGCGAGCGGACGGCCGGATCGAAGACGAGGCGCGCGGACGGGCGGCCGCCGGTCGACGGAGCGCGGTCGAGGTGCGCGATCAGTCCGAGCTCGAAGAACTGCTCCAGGCGCGTCATCACCGCGGTCCGCGCGAGGCCCGTCTCCTCGACCAGCTCGGCGCGGGTGCGCGGTCGACCGTCGGCGAACAGCCTCAGCATGTCGCCGGTCGCGGTACCGGCGCGCTCGGCCACGCTCAGCTCCTTCTCTCGGCCCGGAGGACGGGTTCGGGGGACAGCACACCTGAGGAAACCAGTCGACGCACGGTCGCGCAATCTCGGCGGGCCCTGCGTGCGGGTCCTGCGCAACACGGCCGGCCGGAGGCGCGACGCGCGCCCGGCCGAGGCCCCTCCCCACTCCGATCGCCCGGGTGCGCCCCGACGATCGCCGCTCAGCCAGCCCTTCCAGACAGGAGAGAACGATGACCTCGTCCGACACCACCACCACAGGCGCCCCCCGATCGAGCGGGCGCATCGGCCTCTGGCTGATCGGGGCCCGGGGCAGCGTCGCCACCACGGCCGCCGTGGGCCTGCACGCCATCGCCGCCGGAGCCGCGCCCAGCTCGGGGTGCGCCACCGCGACCCCCGCCTTCGAGGACGTCCCGCTCGCCGGGTTCGCCGACATCGTGATCGGCGGCCACGACGTCTCGCCGACCCCGCTGCTCGAGAAGGCCACGGGCCTCGCGGCCGGCGGCATGTTCCCGACCTCGGTCGTCGCCGAGGTGGCCGACCGGATCGACGCGACCGACGCCGAGATCCGCCTCGCCCCCGCCGACGCCGCGTCGCAGCAGGAGGAGATCGACCGCCGGGCCGCCGACATCGTCGCCTTCCGCGAGCGCCACGGCCTCGCCCGGGTCGTCGTGATCGACGTCGCCTCGACCGAGGTGCTGCCGGCCGACCGTCCCGAGTTCCACGACCTCACTGCTCTGCGCGCCGCCCTGGCGCGTCCGGGCGAGCGCCTCCTGCCGCCGAGCTCGATCGCCGCCCTCTCGGCCGTCGTCGCGGGCGCGGCCTACGCCTGCTTCACTCCCTCGACCGCGCTGGCTCTGCCGGCTCTGGAGCAGTGGGCCGCCGAGGCCGGGATCCCGATCGCCGGCCAGGACGGCAAGACGGGGGAGACCCTGCTCCGCAGCGTGCTCGCGCCGATGTTCACGGCGCGCGGGATGCGCGTGCTCTCGTGGGCGGGGGCGAACCTCCTCGGCGGCGGCGACGGGCAGACCCTCGCCGACCCGGAGGCGGTGCGCTCGAAGCTCGTCTCGAAGAACCGCGGACTCCGCAGCCTCCTCGGCGACGACGTCGTCACTCCGCTCCACATCGACAACGTCCCGGACCTCGGCGACGTCAAGACCGCCTGGGACCACGTGCACGCCGAGGGCTTCCTCGGCTCGCGGATCACGGTGCAGACGATCTGGTCGGCGTACGACTCGGCCCTCGCGGCGCCGCTGATCCTCGACCTCGCCCGCCTGCTGGCGCTCGCGGACGAGGCCGGCGTCTCGGGCCCGGTCGGCGAGCTCGGCTTCTTCTTCAAGGACCCGTGGGGCAGCGACGTGCACGGCTTCGCCGAGCAGACCGCGGAGCTGGTGGCCTGGTCCGCCCGCACCGGCGCGCTCGTCGCCGAGCGCCGCACCCCGGTGACGAGCGGGACGCGGAGCGATGGCTGAGCTGCGCGACTACCTCGAGCTCGTCCGCGTGAAGGCCGCGCTGACCGTGATCGGCGACACCGTCGCGGGCGGAGCGTGGGCGGGCCGCGGAGTGGGAGCGCGCACGGTCGCGCTCCCGCTGTCCTCGGCGCTGCTCTACTCGGCGGGCATGGCGCTCAACGACTACGCGGACGCCGAGCTCGACGCCCGGGAGCGGCCGGAGCGGCCGATCCCCTCGGGGCGCATCCGGCGTTCGGCGGCACTGGGCACGGCGGCCGCGCTGACCGCGGCGGGGATCGTCGTGGCGGCCGTCGTGGACGGGCGGCGCTCGCTCGCGCTCTCGCTGCCGCTCGCGGCCGGGATCTGGTCGTACGACCTGCTCGCGAAGCCGACTCCGCTGGGCCCGGTCGTGATGGCGGCCTGCCGCGGTCTCGACGTGCTGCTCGGCGCGGGCGTCGACGGCGTGCGCGCGGCGGCCCCCGCCTCCGCCGCTGTGGCCGCGCACACGCTCGGCGTCACCGTGCTCTCGCGCGGCGAGGTGCACGGCACCACTCCGGTCGCGGCGGGAGCGGTCTCGGCCGGCACCGCGGCGATCGCGCTGTCCACCGCGGCCGGTGCTCTGGCCGAGCGCCGGGCCGCCCCCGCCGCGGTCGTCGCCGCGGGCCTCGGCCGCTGGCTCCTGCTCGTGCTCACCGCGCAGCTGCAGTCCGTGCGGACGCCGACGGCCGCGGCCGCGCGGACGGCGACCCGCGCGGGCATCACCGGGATGATCCCGCTGCAGGCCGCGCTCGCCGGTCTGAAGCGTCCCGAGCTGGGGGCGGCGCTGCTCGCGCTCGACGCGCTCGGCTCCCTCCTGCTCCGCCGCCCGCGGACGGCGGACATCACATGAGCGCCACCGGACCCGTCCTCGGCTACGGCACCAACGGCTTCGCCGACCACACCCTCGACGACGCGCTCACGGTGATCCACGCCGCGGGGTACCGCGCCGTCGCGCTCACCCTCGGGCACCCGCACCTCGATCCCTTCGCGGCCGACTGGCGCGAGCGGATGCTGGCGCTCCGGACGCGGCTCGACGAGCTGGGCCTGCGCGTGGTCGTCGAGACGGGCGCGCGGTACCTGCTCGACCCGTTCGCGAAGCACCGCCCCACGCTGGTCGACGAAGAGGCCGGCCCCCGCGTCCGCTTCCTCGAGCGCGCGATCGAGATCGCCGCGCTGCTGGACGCCGACGCCGTCTCCCTCTGGTCGGGGATCGTGCCGGCGGGCGCGGATGCGGCCGCGGCCTGGCGGCTGCTCGTCGAGCGGATGCGCGGCGTCGTCGCGACGGCCGAGCGCCACGGCGTGCGGCTGGCCGTCGAGCCCGAGCCGGGGATGCTGGTGGAGACGGTGGCCGACGCGCTGCTGCTGCGCCGCGAGCTCGGCGACCCGGAGTCGGTCGGGCTGACGGTCGACCTCGGCCACTGCGTCGTGGTGGAGCCGGACGGCGTGGTCGGAGCCCTCCGCAGCGCTGGGGACCTGCTCCTGAACGTGCAGGTCGACGACATGCTCCCGGAGCGGCACGAGCACCTCGAGCTCGGCACCGGATCGCTCGACCTCGCGGCCGCCTTCGCGACCCTCGCCGAGATCGGCTACCGCGGGATCGCCGCCGTCGAGCTGCCCCGGCACTCGCACGACGCGCCCCGCCTGGCCGTGGCGAGCCTCGCGGCGATGGAGGAGGCGCTCGGCGGCGCCTCCTCGCACGCCGAGCACCCGTGGACCGCGGCCGCCCGCGCCGCCGTCCTCGAGCGCCCGACGCGGATCGAGCGCTTCTTCCCCGCCGCGGGCCGCGAGGCCGGACGCGAGCCGCTCCGGCCCGCCGAGGACCCGCACGGCCTCGTCCACGGCACGCACGACGACGCGGCCCGCGCCGCCCTGGTGCAGGCCGCGGCGCAGGCGCTCGGCGACGACGACCTGGCCGCTCTCCTCCTCCGCCTCTACCGCGGCGGGGACGGGGCCGAGCGCCGCGGAGTGCTGGCCGGGCTGAACGCCCTCGGCGACCCGGGACCGGCGACGAGCCTCGCCGGCCTCGAGCTGACCGCCGACGCCCTGCGCGCCAACGACACCCGGCTCGTCGCCGCGGCGATGGGCTCCTTCGCCCGCCGCCACCTCGACGCGCACGCCTGGCGGCACGGGGTGCTCAAGCTCGTCTTCCTCGGCGTCCCGCTCGCGGCGGTCGCCGGGCTGGAGGAGCGCAGCGACGCCGAGCTGCGCGCGATGGCCGGCCGCTTCGCGGACGAGCGCCGCGCGGCCGGGCGCCCGCTCCCGGACGATCTGGCGGTGCTCCTGCCGAGCTGACCGCCCCCGAACGCCGCCCCGACCGCGGGGCACCACCACCGATGAGAAAGGCGCGACGATGCGCATCTTCGACCCGCACATCCACATGACCTCCCGCACCACCGACGACTACCAGGCGATGTTCGACGCCGGCGTCCGCGCGGTCGTCGAACCCTCCTTCTGGCTCGGCCAGCCGCGCACGAACGTCGGCTCGTTCACGGACTACTTCGACGCCCTGATCGGCTGGGAGCGCTTCCGCGCCGCGCAGTTCGGCATCCGCCACCACTGCACCATCGGGCTCAACCCGAAGGAGGCGAACGACCCGCGCTGCCGGGCCGTCCTGCCCGAGCTCGACCGCTACCTCGCCAAGGACGGCGTCGTCGCGGTCGGCGAGACCGGCTACGATTCGCTCACCCCCGAGGAGGACCAGGTCTTCCGCCAGCAGCTCGAGCTCGCCGGCGAGCACGGCCTCCCCGCGATGGTGCACACCCCGCACCGCGACAAGGAGTCGGGCACCCGCCGGACCCTCGAGGTCGTCGCCGACTCGGGGCTCGAGCCCGGGCGGGTCCTCGTCGACCACCTCAACGAGGTCACCGTCGACGCGGTCCGCGACTCCGGCTGCTGGATGGGCTTCTCCATCTACCCCGACACGAAGATGGACGAGACGCGCCTGGTGACGCTGGTCGAGCGGATCGGGCTGGACCGCGTGCTGGTCAACTCCGCCGCCGACTGGGGCCGCTCCGACCCGCTCACGACCGCGAAGACCGGCCGCCTCCTCCTCGTCGCCGGCTTCAGCGCGGGCGACGTGGACCGGCTGCTCTGGCAGAACCCGGTCGAGTTCTACGGGCAGAGCGGACGCCTGGACCTCTCGCCCGTCGCGGGCTTCGACGTGCAGGAGTCGGCCGGCCGCACCTTCGAGGGCAACTCCGTGCTCCGGGGCGCGCCGCGCGTGGCGGAGGTCGTGTGATGCACCTCTCCTACTGCACCAACGTCCATCCCGCCGAGGACCTGGCCGGAGTCGTCCGCCAGCTCGACGTCTACGCCGGACCCGCGCGCGTGGCCGCCGGGCTCGCCCTGGTCGGAGTCGGCCTGTGGATCCCGCGCGACCTCGCGGCCCGCCTGGTCGCCAGCGCCGAGGACCGCGCCGTCCTCCGCGCGGCCCTGCAGCGCAACGGCCTGGAGGTGCGCACGCTCAACGCCTTCCCGTACGCCGCGTTCCACGCCGAGGTCGTGAAGCTCGACGTCTACCGCCCCGACTGGACCACGCCGGAGCGCCTGCAGTACACGATCGACTGCGCGCGGATCCTGGCCGACCTGCTGCCCGCCGGCGCCGACGGCAGCATCTCGACGCTGCCTCTGGGCTGGCGCGAGGGCTGGGGACGGGAGCAGGACGAGGCCGCCTGCCGGAACCTCGCCCGGCTCGTCGAGGAGCTGCGCGACCTGCGCCGCTCCACCGGCCACGCGATCCGCCTGGCGATCGAGCCCGAGCCCGGCTGCATCCTCGACACCGTGGACGACGTCGTCGACTGGCTGCACCCGCGCATCGGAGTGGTCGACCCGGCGTACGTGGGCGTGTGCCTCGACACCTGCCACCTCGCCGTCTCCTTCGCCGACCCGGTCTCGGCCGTTCGCCGCATCCGCGACGCGGGCCTGCGCGTGGTCAAGGTGCAGGCCTCGGCCGCGCTCCACCTGGAGGACCCCTCGGGCCGCGCCGCGCTCACCCCGTTCGTCGAGAAGCGCTACCTGCACCAGACCCGCGAGAACGGGATCGACGGAGTGCTCCGCGTCGACGACCTGCCCGAGGCGCTGGACACGCTCCCCGGCACCGGCCCGTGGCGCGTGCACTTCCACGTGCCGCTGCACCACCGGCCGGAGGCGCCGCTCTCGGCGACCACGGCCGTCCTGGCGGAGGCGGTCTCGGCGGTCGACGCCGCCTGGCCGTACGACGAGATCCACCTCGACGTCGAGACCTACACCTGGTCGGTGCTCGCCGACGCCCCGAGCGACCTCTCGACGGGCATCGGCGCCGAGCTCGCCTGGGCGGCCGCGCACCTGCTCACGCCCGCCTCCCGAGAGGCGCTGCTGGCGCCCCTCCTCCCGCAGGCGGCGGCGCTGTGAGGCCCGTGCTGCTGCTCGACGTGGTCGGGCTGACCTCGTCGGCGCTCGCCGACATGCCCCGCCTCTCGCGGCTGGCCCGCGGGGGCGGGCGCCTGCCGCTGGACACGGTCCTGCCCGCGGTCACCTGCAGCGTGCAGTCGACCATGCTCACCGGCTCGATGCCCGCGCAGCACGGGATCGTCGGCAACGGCTGGTACTTCCGCGACCTCGGCGAGGTGCACCTGTGGCGCCAGCACAACCGCCTGGTCACGGGGGAGAAGGTCTGGGAGACCGCGCGCCGGCTGAGCGGGGAGCCGTACCGCGCGGCCAACATCGGCTGGTGGTACGCGATGGGGGCGACGACCGACGTCACCGTCACTCCGCGCCCGATCTACCACGCCGACGGCCGCAAGTCGCCGGACGCGTACGTGCGCCCGCCGGCGCTGCACGACGAGCTGGTCTCGCGCTTCGGCGCCTTCCCGCTGTTCCAGTACTGGGGGCCGACCGCGTCGCTCCGCTCGACCCAGTGGATGGTCGACGCGACCCGGCATGTGCTGGCGGGCGACGGCTCCGGCCCGCCCGAGCTGACCACGGCGTACCTGCCGCACCTCGACTACGACCTCCAGCGCTTCGGACCGGACTCGCCCGAGGCGCGCCGGGCCGCGTCGGAGCTCGACGTGGTGCTCGCTCCGCTGCTCGACGACGCGGAGGCGCTGGGCGCGTCGGTGATCGTGGTCGCCGAGTACGGGATCGCCGACGCCGACACCCCGGTCGACGTGAACCGGGCGCTCCGCCGCGAGGGCCTGCTCGAGGTCTACGTGCAGGACGGCCGGGAGCAGCTGGACCCGTGGACGTCGCGCGCGTTCGCCGTCGCCGACCACCAGGTCGCCCACGTCTACGTGCAGGACAAGGCGGACCTGCCGCGGGTGCGCTCGATCCTCGAGGGGCTCGACGGCGTCGACGAGGTGCTCGACCGGGAGGCGCAGGCCCGCTACGGCCTCGACCACGAGCGCTCGGGCGAGTTCGTCGTGGTCGCCCGGCCGGGGGCGTGGTTCACCTACTACTACTGGCTCGACGACGACCGCGCGCCCGACTTCGCCCGCGGCGTCGACATCCACCGCAAGCCCGGCTACGACCCGGCCGAGCTCTTCTTCGACCCGGCCGACCCGCTGGTGAAGGCGAAGGCGGCGGGCAACCTCGCCAAGAAGGCGCTGGGGCTGCGCTACGCGATGAACCTGGTGCCGCTGGACGCGTCGCTCGTGCGCGGCACGCACGGGAGGCTGCCGTCCTCGTCGGCGGACACTCCGCTCGTGCTGGCCTCGGACGCGGACCTGCTGCCGGCCGGAGCCGCGTCGCTCCCGGCCACCGCGGTGCGCGACCTGGTGCTCGCGGCGCACGGCCCGGCCCTCGCGAAGGAGGCGTCGGCGCTCGCGCGCTGAGGGAGGGGACGCCCGGCGGCCTGCGCCCGTCTGCGGGCCGTCGGGCGTCGGGGGCTCAGCCGAGGTCGCCGCGGCCCGACGCGAGCTCAGGCGAGCTCGCCGGGGACCGCAGCGGGCTCAGGTCCTCGCCGCGGACCCAGCCGGGCGGCCGGGCGGCGCAGCGCGGCACGAGCCCGGTGAGCCGCGCCGTCAGCCGCTCGACGGGGCCGGCACCGAGGAACCGCCACCACAGCACGGCGGCCGTGCACAAACCGAGCACGAGGGCGAGAGCGGCGAGCGGAGTGTCGGCGGAGTAGCCGAGGCCCGCCCGCGCGAGCGCTGCGACGAGCGCCACCTGCAGCACGTAGACCGAGAGCGCGAGCGTGCCGATCGCCCGGAGCGGCACCAGCAGCCGCTGGACAGCGGTGGAGCGCGAGGTGGTCAGCAGCACCACCGCGACGTAGGCCAGGAGCACGAGCCCGAGGTCGTGCAGGGTGTCCGGGAGGCTGCCGGAGGGGGACTTCACGCCGAGCAGGAGCGCGACCAGCGGCCGCACCGGATACGCGACGACCGCGACCGCCGCGAGCACCGGCAGCAGCCGGTCCCGCTGCGCGCCGTGCCGCAGCAGCAGGGCTCCGAGGAGGAAGAAGGGGAGCAGGTTGGTCGCGCGGTAGCTCGGCCCGGTGAAGAGCCAGAGGGCGAGCGGAGAGCCAGATGCGGCGGCGGCGACCGCGGCGTTCGCGGGCCCGGCGGCGAGCGCGAGCACAGCGGCCAGCGCGGCGATGATCCGGGAGCGGAGGAGCAGCAGCGGCGTGCCGAGCACGAGCACGACGCCGAGGTACTGCAGCACGATCGCGATCCAGCTGCCCCAGGTCTCGAGCCAGACGCCGAGCGCCACGAGCACCGCGCCGCGGATCGCGTTCCGCAGCAGCACCCGCCCGGGCGAGGCACCGGGCCGCGCGAGCACCAGGGCCGCCGACATCCCCATCACCAGCGCGAACAGCGGCGACGCGAGATCGTTGACGTTCCACGCCAGGAACCCGACCACTCCCGTGCGCGCCCTCGGCACGAGCGGCATCGCGTGCGCGACGAGCATGGCAGCCACCGCCACTCCGCGCAGCACGTCGGGGGCGACCAGTCGGTCGTGCCGGAGTCGCGGAGCCGTCGCAGTCATCCCGCGAGAGTAGGCGCGCCTCCGCCGCCGCGCCCGGCGCGAGCGCACCTCGCGCCACCGGCCGCCCGCCGGGCCGTCCGCCGGGCCGTCGGCCGGGGCGCCACCCGCTCCGCCGACGTGCGCTGCTGTCCGCTCCCCTCCGTCGGCCGGGGCCTCCGGCCGCCCGCTCCCAGCCGTCGCTGACCGGCCGCGGCGCCGCCCGCCCCGCCCGCGTGCGCTGCTGTCCGCTCCGCTCCGTCGGTCCGGGCCTCCGGCGGCCCGCTCCCACCCGTCGCTGACCGGCCGCGGCGCCGCCCGCTCCGCCGACGGGCGCTGCTGTCCGCTCCGCTCCGTCGGCCCGGCCTCCGGCCGCCCGCTCCGATCGGTCGCTGACGGCCCGTTCCGTCCTCCCGCACGGGCCGTTCGTGACGGATCGACGCCCGGCGCCGTCCGGCAGGCCCGCGCTCGCTCCGCATGCGGCGCCCAGGCGCGCCCGGCCCGCTCCGATCCGTCGCGGACGGCCCGTCCTGCGCTCCTCCGCGGGCCGTGAGCGACGGATCAGCGCCCGCCCGCGCCGCCGCCTCGCGCGGATCCCCGCCGCGACGTCCCGGCCTCGCCTCGGCCTGCTCCGATGCGTCACGAACGGCTCCTTCCGCCCTCCCGAAGCGACCGTTCGTGACCCCTCGGTGCCCGCTCGTCCGCACGCCCGCCCGTGCCGCCGCCTCGCGCTCGGCGCCGGATGTCCCGGCCGTGCCCCCGGCCCGCTCCGATGCGTCGAGAACGGTCCCCTCGACCCGTCGGAAGCAACCGTTCGTGACCCCTCGGCGCCCGTTCGTCCGTACGCGCGCCCGCGCCGCCGCCTCGCGCTCGGCGCCGCCGCGACGTCCCGGCCTCGCCGCGGCCTGCTCCGATGCGTCACGAACGGCTCCTTCCTCCCTCCCGAAGCGACCGTTCCTGACCCCTCGACGCGCGCCCGCCCGCGAGCGGCCCGCACTCGGCCCGCACCGAGCACGACCGGGCATGCTGGACGGATGACCGACGCCGCCCCGTCCCCCGACCGCCCGCGCCGCGCCCGCAGCCAGCACGTGCTCACCGTGCTGCGGACCGAGCGCCTCACCGGTCACCTGGTCCGCGTGCACCTCGGCGGCGACGGGCTCGACGCGTTCCTCGCCGAGTCCGACCCCGAGCGCCTCGCCGCGACCGACCGCTACGTGAAGCTCCTGCTCTCGCCGCGCGGCTCCGACCTCCAGCCGCCCTTCGACCTCGACGCGCTCCGGGCGAGCGTCGCCCCCGAGCAGCTGCCCGTGCGCCGCACCTACACCGTCCGCTCGGTCGACCTCGAGCGGCGCTCGATCGCCGTCGACTTCGTCGTGCACGGCGACGAAGGGGTGGCGGGACCGTGGGCGCTCGCCGCGGCTCCCGGCGACCGGATCGCGCTCTCCGCGCCCGGCGGCGCCTGGTCGCCGAGCGCCGACCTCGAGGCCGTGCACCTGCTGCTCGGCGACGACTCCGCTCTGCCGGCGATCGCCTCCGCCCTCGAGGGGATGTCCGCGCGCGCGCGCGGCCTGGTCCTGATCGAGGTCGACTCGGCCGCCGACGAGCTCGATCTTCCCGCTCCGGCCGGAGTGGAGGTGCGCTGGCTGCACCGCGGCGGTCTCGAGGCCGGCCGGGCGCTGGTCGCGGCCGTCCGGGCCGAGCCGAGGCCCGAGGGCGTGCTCGAGGTCTTCGCGCACGGCGAGCGCACGGCGATGAAGCAGCTGCGCGCCCTCCTGCAGGACGAGTGGGGCGTGGAGCGCCGGGCGCTCTCGCTCTCGGCCTACTGGGCTCTCGGCCGCGCCGAGGACCGCTTCCAGGCCGAGAAGCGCGAGCCGGTCGGCGCCATCTTCGCCGACTGACGCGGGAGCGCACTCCGTCCGCACACCTCCGGGAAGGGACTAGGTCACGATCACCACCCGGGACGGCTCGAGCCGCGAGGTCCCCGTCGACGCCCTCTACCGCCCGTGAGCGGGCCGCGGCACTCCCGTTCGGACGGGCCGGAGCAGGAGGGGACGGGTGCGCGCGTCCTGTCCACGCGCTTCACCGACGTCCACTACCTCGACGAGGGACCGGAGGACGGCACTCCGCTCGTGCTCGTGCACGGCTTCCCCGACGTCCCCGCCACCTGGGACGGCGTCCTGGAGCTGCTTCCCCCCGGGCTCCGGGTGGTGCGCCCCTTCCTGCGCGGGGTCGGGCGGACCCGGGTCGTCGACCCCGGGGCGCGGTCCGGGCAGGTGGCCGCGCTGGCCACCGACCTGCTCGATCTCCTCGAGGCGCTCGACCTCGGGCCTGTCGTGCTCGTCGGCCACGACTGGGGAGCACGGAGCGCTCACGCCGTCGCGGCGCTCGCGCCCGAGCGGGTCGGCGCACTGGTCACCCTCGCCACCGCGTACGGACCGTCGAGCGAGCTGAGCGGCGGCGAGGTCCTCGACGACGCCGCCGCGGCCTGGTCCCGCTACTGGCTCTGCACGGCCGCGGGAGCGGAGGCGTTCCGGGGCGACCCGGCGCAGCTCGTCCGCTGGGCCTGGCGGGAGTGGTCGCCTCCGGGCTCCCTCCCGCCGGAGGCCCTGAAGGAGGTCCTCGCGGCGACGGCGACCAGCGGCTTCGCCGACACGGTCGTCGACTACTACCGGCACGGCGCCGGGGAGGCGCCCGGCCGGGCCGTGTACCGCGCCGCGCAGGAGGCCCTCGACGCCTGGCCGCGCCTCGACGCGCCGACGACCTTCCTCCTCGGGACGGCCGACGGCTGCGAGACGCCCGCCCTCGCACGGGCGAACGGCCGGTACTTCTCCGCAGGCCGGGAGCTGATCGAGCTCGACGGCGTCGGCCACTTCGTGCAGCGCGAGGCCCCCGGGGCGGTCGCGGCCGCGATCCTCCGGCACCTCCGACCGCTCGCCCCCTCACCCGCACCTCCCGGGACGTGTTAGAGCGTCTCCGGCCGCGGACGGTCCGTGCCCACCCCGCGGACGCTCCTGCTGGAGGCCGCGAGGAGCGAGGCGACGAGGACGAGCGCGGCGCAGCCGAGCAGGGTGCGGTCGAGCCCGACGAGGTCGGCGAGCGGGCCCACGAGCGCCTCCCCGAGCGGCACGGCGAGGAAGGAGCCGACCATGTCGTAGGAGTAGACCCGGGCGAGCGCCTCGCGGGGGACGTGGGTCTGCAGCGACTGGTCCCAGGCGATGGCGAAGATCTCGAGCGCGACTCCGCCGAGGGCGAAGGCGAGGAGGAGGGCGGGGAGCGCCGGGAGGATCCCGAGGGCGGCGACCGGGACGGCCGTCACCGCCATGAGGGCGACGCCCGCCCCGAGCGCCCGGCGGGGCCGCCAGCGCAGCGCGATCACGGCCCCGATCACCAGGCCGACGGTCTGCGCGGCGATCACGAGTCCCATGCCGCTCGGCCGAAGGACCGGTCGGCGACGACCGGGCCGAGGACCGTGGTCGCGCCGACGAACGCGGCGTTGACGGCGGTGAACTGCGCCACGACGATCCACACCCAGCGCCGGCTCGTGAACTCCCGCCACCCCTCGCGGAGGTCGGCGAGGACGGAGGCGCCCGGGCCCGAGCGGACCGTCCGCGGCAGCCGCATATGGGAGTAGAGGACCGCGGCCAGGGCGAAGCCCGCGGCGTCGACCGCCAGCCCCCACCCGGGACCCACCAGTGCGACGAGCGCGGCCCCGCCCGAGGCGCCGACGATGCTCCCGGCGTTCAGGCCCAGGCGGAGCAGGGCGTTGGCCGGGCGGAGCTCGCCGACCGGCACCGTCTCGGGGCCGAGGGCGGCCGCGGCGGGCAGGCTCATCGCCGCGACGGCGCCGTTGAGCACGCTGAGCACGACCAGGGCCGCGACGGTCGCTGTCCCTTTGATCACCGTCACGGCGACCGCGGCCTGAGTGGCCGCCGCCGCGAGCGAGGTGCCGACGAGGATCACGGAGCGGGGGAGCCGGTCGGCGAGGACGCCGCCGAGCAGCAGGACGGCGACGTTGGCGAGGGAGCGCGCGGCGACGACGAGTCCGAGGTCCGTCGGCGAGCCCGTCAGGTCCAGCACGGCGAAGGCCAGGGCGATCGGAGCGACGGCGTTGCCGAGGACCCCGGTCGTGCGGGCGGCGAGGAGCCAGCGGAAGGGGCCGTGCGCGAGAGGACCGTGCGCGAGCGGCCCGCGCCCGTCGCGGGTCACGGCCGGCGGAGCGGGAACATGGCGGTCGTCATCGACACCGGCGCGGTCCCGGGGGTCCTCGGCGGCCGGGCCGCCGCGTGCAGCAGCGCGGACGCCTCCCCGACGTGCCGCACCACCCGCCGCCAGACCTCGGGGTCGACCCAGAGCTCCGCGTCCGTCGAGAGCTGAGGACCGTCCGCCCGGCTCGACGAGCGCCGCCGGAGCTCCTCGATCAGGGCCTCGAGGTGCAGGTCCCGCTCCTCCTCCGGCCCGGCGTCCACTGACGCGGTCACGTTGAAGGGCCTTCCGGAGGCCTCGTGCCGGTACCTCTTCGCCTCGCCGCCCCGCAGGCGCACGGTCTCGACGACGGCCACGAGCCCGGCGCGCTCCAGCACGCGGAAGTGGTAGCTCGCCGTCGCCTGCGACAGCTGCAGCTCGCGGGCGGCCTCCGCGGCGCTCATCGCCGCTCCCGTCACCAGGGACAGCAGGCGGAGGCGGATCGGATGCGCGGTGGCGCGCAGCTCGTCGAGAGAGGACATGCGGCCATGGTGTCCGGCGGCTCCCGCACCGTCAAACACAGCTTTGGGGGTGGAGCGGCGCTCGCCGGGCCGATCCGGTGCACATAAGGCGGCGCTCGCCGGGCCGCTCTGACGAGCGATCCGGAGGGCCCACCGCTCTCCCCAGCGATCAGGGAGCGGGGCCCGGAGTCGTCCTCCGGGCCCCGTCGCTCAGACCTGGGCGGTGCCGCTGTCCTCGACCGGGCCGGACGCGTCCGACTCCTCGGTGATCTCGGTGTCGGTCTCGTCGGCGCGGTCGCGGAGCGCGTCGGCCATCGCGCCGGCGCCCTCGGCTCCGTGGTCGTGCTCGACCTGGTCGATCAGGCCGCCGAGCTTCTCGTCGTTGCTGGCGTCCTCGGCTCCGTCCATCACGGGGCTGTTCTGCTCGTTGTCGCTCATGGCGCTCCTCCTGGGTCGACCGGCCTCTGCGCCGGTGGTCCGACGCTACGCGCGCCGACCGTGCGGTGCAGGTGATCGACGGGAATCGGCCAGTCCGGTATCGAGCGCTCGATGGGCGTTCCCGATCATCCCCGAATCGAGCGGATATCGCTCTCCACCCTCCGGAGAAGTGAGCGGATATCGCCTGTCGAATGAGCCCCTATCGCTTTCCGGCGAGGTGAACAGTTCTCTCAGAGAAGTACCCCTCGGAGACCCTCCCTGCTATGATCGGGCGACTTCTGCACCAGGGACCGGGGGGTCGTTCTCGGCGGACGATCGATCATCCACACGCCTGTTATCTCGATCATCACCAGTGAAGGCGCGTATGGCTTCGTATCTCTTCGTCTGCTCCGGCGGCGGACATCTCAAGGAGATGTTCGCCCTCTCGGGGCTCCTCGGAGTCGACCCGGAGGAGCAGCACTGGGCGACCGTCGACAGCGCCCTCAGCCGCACCCTCCTCGCCGACCGGCGCGTGACCCACCTCGCCGATCCGCCGCCCCGCGCCGTGGTGCCGGTGCTCCGCAACGCGATGATCGGCCGCTCCCTGCTGGCCCGCGGGTCCTTCGACGCCGTCTTCAGCACCGGCGCCAGCCCCGCCCTCTCCTTCCTGCCGCTCGCGGCCTCGCGCGGCATCCCCGCGCACTACATCGAGAGCGCCGCCCGCGTGCTCGGCCCGTCGATGACCGGTCGGATCCTCGCCCGGGTCCCCGCCGTCTCGACCTACACGCAGTACCGCTCCTGGGCCGACGACCGCTGGAGCTTCGGCGGCTCGATCTTCGACACCTACCGCGTCGAGGACGTCGTCCCGCAGCCGATCCGCCGTGCCGTGGTCTCGGTCGGCACGCAGGACGGCTACCCGTTCCCCCGCTTCTTCGCCGCGCTCGCGCCGCTGCTCGAGGGCGTGGAGGTGCTCTGGCAGACCGGAGCGAACGACGTCTCCGGGCTCGGGATCGACGGCCGCCACTCCGTGCCGCACGACGAGCTCAACGCCGCGATGAAGGCGGCCGACGTCGTCATCGCCCACGGGGGAGTGGGCACCGCGCTCAGCGCCATCGAGCAGGGCCGGGTGCCGATCCTGGTCCCGCGCCGCGCCTCGTTCGGCGAGCACGTCGACGACCACCAGGTGCAGATCGCCACGCGCCTGGCCGACTCCGGCCTCGCGGTCACCGTCGACATCGAGGGCCTCTCCCGCGAGACGCTCGAACTCGCCGCGGCGAGGCGGGTCGTCTCCTCCGATTCCGCCGTGCCCTTCGTGGTGCACGAGACGGCCGAGAAGTCCTCGGGCCTCTCCCGCCGACTCTTCCCCTCCTCCCGCTGATCCCCGCCCGAGCGACCAGACGTGATGAGAACGACATCCACGCGTCATCCGCGGCCCGTACACTCTCGAATGGGTTGGGGGGCCGGACGTCACTTCATGTGCGTCGAATTCGGAATGGTCGGCCGACTCGACACTGATGGCGAAAGCTCCGAAGGATTCTCGATATGACTGACACCCCGCGCGGCCTCTCGCGCCGCCTCCTGCTCGCCGCCTCCGCTGTCGGAGCCGCCGCGACCGCCTCCGCGCTGGTGGCGACCCCGGCGCTCGCCGCGCCGAACTACAGCGTGATCCCGAGGCTCCCGGGCGAGGTCTCGCGCCTCGACACCGTCCGCTCAGAGTCCGGCGGCAAGCCGTACGAGGTCATCGACGTGAAGATCGGCAACGATCCCGCGCGCCTCTTCGTGCCGCACAGCGCTGTGCCGGGCAAGAACCTCTCGGTGCCGGTCGTCTGGTACTACCACGCGAGCGGGAGCGACTGGAAGGCGCTCTCCGGCGCCTACAAGAACTCTGCCGAAAAGCTCGTGGACCAGGGATTCGTCAGCATCTGCCCGCAGTACAGCGGCAGCAGCGCTTACACGAGCGCCCCCGCACTCGCCGCTCAGAAGGCTGCCGTCGAGTGGGTGACGAGCCAGTGGTCGATCCGCGCGAGCTTCCTCCGTTCGAATTCCGGCGGCGGCGCTCTGCTCTGCTGGGCCTATGCGAACCGTCTGGTCCCGAACATCTACGGCGCCTACCACGCCAGCGGCGTCTACAACATCGAGGACACCGAAGCGCGCGACCCCGGCCGCGTCCTCGCTGCGTACGGCGGCAACGTGAACGCACTGCGCGCGGGCAACCCGTCGCGCCTGCCGCAGTCCCTCTGGACGGGCACGCGCCTGCGGATCACCGCCGGTTCGGCCGACACTCTCGTGCCGGCCGAGCTCCACGGCGGACGGCTGCGCCGCCTCGCTCAGCCCGTCGCGCGAGAGACGACCATCGCGTATCACTCCGGTGACGGGGGCCAGTTCGGTCACGTCGTGCCCCCCTTCACGAACAACGACATGGTTCAGACCTTCCGCCGCTGGCTCCAGGAGGGCCCCGCCTGATCCGCGGCAGGACCGACGCGACCCCTCCTCCCCGGGGGTCGGCGCCAGGGTCGAGCAGTGGAGGAGGAGGGCACGGCATCGCAGGCGTCCCAGCCGCCGAGAGGCGGCTCGCGAGGGCATCGCGATCCTCATCGAGGCCGACGGGACCACTCCCGTGAGCGCCGCACCGCCCGCCCCCTCCTCCACCACTCCGCTCCGACGCCAGAAGGACTCCCTGACGTGATCGACATCCTCCCGCGACGACTCCTCGTCGGCGCGCTCTTCTCGGTCGCCCTGGTGATCGTCCTCGGGATGGGGTACATCTTCTCGACCCGGGAGCCGGCCACCGGCCTCCTGGTGATCGCCGCCGGAGTCGGCGGCATCGTCGGCGCCTACGTGCTGATGCGGGTCCCCGCGCACTGGTTGCCGGCGATGGCGCTCGCGTTCTTCGCGCTCGTCCCGACGCCGCTCACCCCCTCGACCCTGACGTTCCGCATGACGCTCTGGGCCGTCATCCTCGTGATCTGGGCGATCCGGCGCGGGCTCGCTCCCGAGCTGTGGCGCGCCCCCGTCAAGGCGTGGACCCGCGAGCTCGTGCTCTCCCCGTGGCGGGCCGTGGTGATCCTCGCGTTCATCGCCCTCATGCTCTGGTCCGCCGTGGCGACGGTGCGCAGCTCCTTCGCGAGCGAGGGCGTCTCGTGGCTGTTCAGCTTCGCGATCTGCGTGGGCGTGCCGATGCTCGTCTTCGACGCCCAGCGCGAGGCCGTGCTGCTGCGCAAGACGTGGGTGATCCTCTCCGGGCTGCTCGCCCTCTACGCCGCCCTCGAGCTGGTCGCGCAGAGCTCCCCGATCCTCGGCGCCGTCTACGGCGCCCTCGGCTACGAGCAGGACCAGCACTGGTCGCTCTACCGCGCCGAGATCACCTTCGGCCACCCGCTGCTCGCCGGCACCTTCCTCACCGTGGGCGCCGGGCTCGCCTTCGGCTCCTGGCTCCAGGGCTCCCGCAAGTCGGACCTGCTGCTGGGCATCCTGGCCTCGGGCGGTGTCGTCGCGACCGTCTCGCGCGGACCGATGGCGGCCATCGCCGTCGCGGTCGTCGTCGCGCTCGTCGCCGTCGGCTTCCTCAACCCGGACCGCTCGCTGCTCCGGCCCGGCTCGATCCTGATCGCCGGCCTCATCGCGGGCGTCGGAGTCCTGAACTTCGAGCCCGTCACCGCCCGCAACAACAACCTCGACGCCTCCATCTCGGCCGGCGCCCGCGACCTCGCGGTGACCGTGTCGCTGAAGGCGGCCGAGCTCACGCACTGGCTCGGCTCCGGAGCGGCGACGTCCGGCATCAGCGGCAGGCGGTTCTCGGACGTGGTCATCGAGAACTCGTTCCTGCAGCTGCTGATCAGCGTCGGCATCCCCGGCCTGCTGTTCTTCGTGATCATGGTGGCCGCGATGTTCGGCGCCACGCTCAGCCGTCGCGACGTCGGCCCCGCGGCCGGCCTGCTCGGCTTCATGGTCTGCCTCGCCGGCTACAACGCCATCGACGCGGTCCGCCCCAGCCACCTGCTCCTGGGCTTCCTCGTCATCATCTGCCTGAACCCGGTGCACGTCCCCGACTTCTCGAAGGGCATCCGGATGCGCCAGCCCCTCGGGGCGCGGATCTTCGACGCGCCGATGGCCGTCGGGATGCGGGGCGACCGGTGAGCCGCCGCTCCCGCAGGAACGACTCGTCGCCGGCCGAGCTCGTCGTCCAGCAGTCGCTCGCGCCGCCGGACTCGACCACGCAGTACGTCGACTCGATCGTCGACGGCCTCGCGCCCGGCGTCGAGCTGCTGTTCTTCTCCTGGCGCAGCGCCCTGCTCGCCGACTACGACGTGCTGCACGTGCACTGGCCCGAGCTGATGATCCGCGGCCGCAGCCCGCTGCACCGCTTCCTCCGCCGCCGCGCCCTCGACGTGCTGCTCGTGCGCCTCGCACTCCAGCGCATCCCGCTCGTGCGCACGGTGCACAACCTGCACCCGCACGAGCTCGGTCCCGCCGCCGAGCGCCGCTCGCTGGCCCGGATCGACCGCGCGACCGACCTGTTCGTCCGCCTGAACCCCACGACCGTCACTCCCGGCCGGGCGCCCGCCGTCACCGTGCTGCACGGGCACTACCGCGACCAGTTCGCCCAGCACCCGCTGCCCGAGCGCGAGCACGGCCGCGTCCTCTACTTCGGCATCATCCGCCCGTACAAGGGCGTCGTCGAGCTGATCGACGTGTTCCGCGGCGTGGAGGACGACTCCCTCTCCCTGCACGTGGTCGGCAGCCCCAGCACGGGCCAGCGCGAGCTGGTCGAGGAGCGGGCCGCCCGCGACACACGGGTGCGCACCACGCTCCGCCGGGTCGACGACGCCGAGATGGTCGACGAGATCGGCCGGGCCGAGCTGATCGTCCTGCCCTACCGCGAGATGCACAACTCCGGCTCGATCCTGGTCGCCCTCTCGCTCGGCCGGCCGATCCTGGTGCCGCGCACGCCCACCAACACGGCCCTGGCCGAGGAGGTCGGCAGCGACTGGGTGATCGAGTACGACGGCGATCTCACGCCCGAGCTGATCACCTCCGCGCTCGAGCGCACGCGCACCCGTCCGCCGGAGGGGCTCCCCGCCCTCTCCGGTCGCGACTGGGACGTGCTCGGACTCCAGCTCAAGAAGGCCTACGAGGGCGCGATCGCCACCAAGAAGGGCTCGACCCGATGACCGGGACCACGCAGAAGCCGTCTCCGAGCCTCGGCCGCTCCGCGAGCCGCGGCGCCGCCGTCACGATCGGCGGGCAGGCGATCCGCATCGCCGTCCAGCTGGGCAGCATCGTCGTCCTCGCGCGCCTGCTCGCGCCGGCCGACTACGGCCTGCTCGCGATGGTCACGGCGATCATCGGCATCGGCGAGATCTTCCGCGACTTCGGCCTCTCCTCCGCCGCCATCCAGGCGAAGGAGATCACGCCGGGCCAGAAGAGCAACCTGTTCTGGATGAACGCGGGCATCGGCCTCACCCTCACCCTGCTGGTCATCGCGGCCTCGTGGCCGATCGCCGCCCTCTACGGCGACGACCGGCTCCAGCTGCTGACCGTCGTGCTCTCCTCGACGTTCCTCCTCAACGGGATCTCGACGCAGTTCCGCGCCGACCTCGCCCGGCACCTCCGCTTCGTGAAGCTCACCCTGGTCGACATCGTCGGCCAGGTGCTGGGCCTCGTGGTCGGGGTGCTGATGGCGCTCGGCGGCGCCGGCTACTGGGCGCTGGCCGCGAGCCAGGTCGTGCAGCCGCTCATCGGCGTGCTGATGCTGGTCTTCATCACGGGCTGGCGCCCCGGCCGCTACCGCCGCGGCGAGGCGATGGGCCACTTCCTCCGCTACGGAGGCGGCGTCTTCGCGACCCAGGCGCTGACCTACGCGAGCAAGAACGTCGACTCCGTCATCATCGGCGCGCGCTTCGGTCCGGTCGACCTGGGCCTCTACAACCGCGCGTTCCAGCTGATGATGCTGCCGCTGCAGCAGCTCAACGCCCCGGCGCAGCGCGTCGCCCTGCCCGTGCTCTCCAAGCTGCAGGACGAGCGCGAGCGGTTCCGCACGTTCATCCTCTTCGGCCAGTCGGCGATGCTGACGGTGATGGGCCTCGTGCTCGCCGTCCTCGGCTCCCAGTCCGACTCGGTCATCCGGATCCTGCTGGGGGAGCGCTGGCTCGCCTCGGTACCGATCTTCCAGATCCTGCTCGTGGCCGGGTTCTTCCAGGCCACGGCCTACTGCTCCTGGTGGGTGTTCCTCTCCAAGGGCCTCGTGCGCCAGAGCGTCTGGTACAGCCTGGCGACCCGCCCGCTGATGGTCGTCCTGATCCTGCTCGGCTCCAACTGGGGAGTGACGGGCGTCGCGGTCGCGTACGCCGGCTCGCTCGCCCTCACCTGGCCGATCGCGCTGATCTGGATCGGCCGCACCTCCGACGCCCCCGCCCGCGAGATGTTCACCAACGGCCTCCGCAGCGGCATCGCGTTCGGCTCGATCACGGTCGGCTCCTTCTTCTCCACCGTCTGGATCGCCGCCGACCAGCCCGTCCTCCGCCTCCTCGTGGGCGGTGCCGCCGTCCTGGTCGGGGTCGGGCTCTGGATGCTGATCCTCCCCGCGTTCCGCCGCCAGATCCTCGGCCTCGCCGACCTGCGCCGCCACTTCCGCCGCAGCCGCCCGGCCGCCGCTCCCGCCCCGGCCACGGTCGACGCCACCAGCCCCACCGGTGACAGCGCGCTGGTCGACGGAGCCGTCACGGCCGGCACCCCCGACTCCGAGCGGCCTCCCGCCGCCGTTCCCCCCACCGAAAGAGATCGATGAAACTCAAGCTCGGCGTCGTCAAGTCCTGGAAGAAGGACTTCGTCACGACGACCCGCCTGCCCGCCCGCCGCGACGCGGCGGTGCTCCGCGCCGCCCTCGCGGACCTCCGACCCGAGCCCGAGTCGCACCTCGTGATCGCCGCTCCCGGCAGCGGCAACATCGGCGACCAGGCGATGCTGGAGGCGTTCCTCGAGAACACCACCGGTCCTGTCGTGGTCGTCCAGCGCTACGCCGGCGACGTCGTGATCCCCGAGGAGCAGGCCGACCGGGTCGAGGTCGTCGAGCTCCCGCACCTGGTCTACGGAGTGGGCGACGCGCACGCCGCCGACCTCCGCGCCTACGCCGCGCTGATCCGCCGCGCCCGCTCGGTCTCGGTCGTCGGCGCCGACATGATGGACGGCAAGTACAGCCTCCGCGGCTCGGTCCGCCGCTCCCTGCTCGCGCAGGCGGCCGCCGAGGCAGGGGTGCCCACGCGCATCCTCGGCTTCTCCTGGAACGCGGCGGCCCGCCTCGCCGCCCGCCGCTCCCTGATCGCCGCCTCCCGCGCCGGCGTCGTCCCGATGCTCCGCGATCCGCTCTCGGCGGAGCGCGCCCGGAGCATCGGCGTGCAGCGCGTCGAGGAGGTCACGGACATCGTCTTCTCGGCGCGCACCCGCGACCGCAGCTTCCGCGAGGGGCTGGGACTGCCCGAGGGCGTCCCCTTCGCGCTCGTGAACGCGAGCGCCCTCGTCGCCGGCATGGTCGACCAGGTGCCGGAGTACGAGCGCATCGTCGACCGCCTCCGCGCCGCCGGCGTGCACGTCGTGCTCCTCCCGCACGTCTCCCGCCCCATCGGCGACGACAAGGTGGCCGTCCGCGCGGTCGCCGAGCGCGTGGGATCCGAGGGCGTCACCGTCGTCGACCGCGTGCTCATGCCCGCCGAGATCCGCGGCCTCGCCGAGGACGCCCTGCTGACCGTCACCGGCCGCATGCACCTCGCGATCATGTCGCTCTCGCTCGGCGTCCCCGCGATCACCCTCGCCACCCAGGGCAAGGTCGAGGGCATCATGCGCCTCATCGGCCTGCCGCAGCTGTGCGTCGAGCCGGTCCCCGGCTTCGCCGACCGCGTCCTCCCGGTGATCGACCGCATCCTCGCGGAGCCGGGCGACGGCGGCGTGCGCGCCACCATCGACGCGGCCATGCCCGAGGTGCGCCGCCTCTCGGCGCTCAACACCCGCGGCCTCGGCGCGGAGGTCGTGCGATGAGCGCGGCGCAGGAGAAGGGACCGCGCATGCGGATCATGTTCGTCGTCACGTCGCTGCACGGCGGCGGGGCCGAGTTCGTCGCCCGCACCTGGATGGGCTGGCTCCTCGAGCAGGGCCACCACGTCGACGTCGTCACCACCTCGGTGAAGGGCACCGACGAGTACCTCCCCGAGGGCGCGGTGCTGCACCGTATCGGCGAGGGCAAGGGCCACGTCGGCAAGGCGCGGATGCTCAAGGAGCTGTTCCGCCGCCGCACCCCCGACGTCGCGGTCGCCCTGCAGGGCTACCCGAACATCGTGCTCCTGGCCTCGGCCGAGATGACCGCGAAGGCGGACCGCCCGAAGACCATCGTGAGCGAGCGCAACCTCGTCTCGCTCGGCATCCCGGGCTTCTCGAGGACCCAGAAGGTGCAGCTCGGGCTCGCCAAGACGCTCTACCGCCGCGCCGACCACGTCATCGCGATCTCGCACCCCGTCGCGGGCGAGCTCGTCGCCGGCTTCGGCGTCTCGGGCGAGCGCTGCACCGTCGTGCCGAACCCGGCGACCGCCAAGGTCGACCGCTCCCGCCAGGTCTCGCGCACCCCCGGCACTGCGGCGGGCCTGCAGATCGTGCTGCCCTGCCGCCTCGTCGTCCAGAAGCGCCCCGAGCTCGCGATCCTCGCGGCCGAGGAGCTGGAGCGCCGCGGCATCCCCGCGAAGGTCGTCTCCTTCGGCGGCGGCCCGCTGCTCGGCAGCATGAAGGCGGAGGCGACCGCGCGCGGCGTGGACTTCCAGGACATGGGCTGGGTCGAGGACTGGTTCCACCACTTCGACGAGAACGCCGTCGTGCTGCTCCCGTCGCTGCGCGAGGGCTTCGGCAACGTGCTGGTCGAGGCGGCCGCCGCCGGCGTCCCCTCGGTCGCCGTGTCCGGGGCGCTCGGAGTCGCGGACGCGATCGTCCCCGGCCTGACCGGCGAGCTCGCGCTCACCCCCTCCGCCTCCGACCTCGCCGACGCGCTGATCCGCGCGAGCGAGCTCGAGATCACCGGCATCGACCGCTGGCTCGACCGTTTCTCGCTGGAGTCCAGCGGCCGCGACCTCGAGACGGTGCTCCGCCGGGTCGTGGGGCAGAAGTGACCCTCGTCTCGGTGGTGGTCCCGGCGCACCAGGAGGAGGCGCACCTCGCCTCCGCCCTGGAGCGCCTGCTGCGGCAGACCCACGCCGAGCTCGAGATCCTCGTGGTCGACGACGCCTCGACCGACGGGACCGAGGCGATCGGCCGCGCGTTCGCCGAGGAGCACGAGCGGATCCGCTACCTCCGCCAGGACGAGAACCAGGGCGTCGCCGCCGCTCGCGAGCGCGCCGTCGGCGAGGCCGCCGGCGAGTGGGTCTGGCTGGTCGACGCCGACGACGAGTGGCCGGAGACCGCGGTCGAGGCCATGCTCTCGGCGGGGGAGGCGGGCCGCGCCGACGTGGTGGTCGCCCAGGCGGTCGCGGTCGACGCCACCGGATCCACGCCCGTCGGCTCCCTGCGCGGCCCGCTCGCGCTCTCGGGCCGGGGCGCCTTCACCGCGCTCCTGGTCGGGGAGCTGACCGGGCACCTCTGGAACAAGCTGTTCCGCCGCGAGCTGTTCGACGGCATCGAGTTCACGCGGATCCGCCAGCACTCGGACCAGGCGCAGGTCGCGCAGCTGCTCGCCGCGGCCGACGAGGTCGTCGTCGTCCCCGACTCCGTCTACGAGTACCGCCTCCGCTCGGGCTCGATCATCCGCTCGGGCGCGAAGCGCGCCGACTCGCTCGCCGGGCTCGCCGCCGTGATCGAGCGGACGGCCCGCGGGCTCGACCCGCGCCTCCTCGACTCGCAGGACTACTCCTACTACCGCGCGCGCTTCTCCCTGCTCTCCCGCTTCAAGGACGCCACCTCGGGCGCGCACAGCCCCGAGGAGGCCGACCGGCTCTGGCGGGCCGCGCACGACGAGGCGGGGCTCCGGCACCTGGTCGCGCTCGTGCGCCGGCGCGACCTCAAGCGCTCCGTCCTCTTCGGGCTCGCCGCCGCGGCGCCCGCGCTCTACCGAGCGGCGATGAGCGCCGGGAACGGACGCCGGTGACCGTCGTCTCCCCGGTGCGCGGAGAGGCCGGAGTGCGCTTCCCGGCAATCGAGTCCTCGTCACTATTCCGTCGAATGTGCGGCGCGGTCGATACACCCTTAGTCTTGATCCTCGGTCGCATTCTGCGACCGAGCCTGCGTCCTTCTCTGAGCCTTGTTCACCTCGGATGGAATTCACGAGCGGTACGACCGGGCACAAGGGGGAGAGAATGAAGCTGCTGAAGCCTACGGGCGGGGCCCGACGCGAATGGGTGGATTTCGCCAAGGGTGCCGCCATCCTGATGGTCGTGTACTACCACACGTCGTTGTACCTCGGTGACATCGGGGTCGAGAACACTCTCGGCCGCATCAAGGTCGTGTTCGAGCTGTTCCCGATGCCCCTCTTCTTCCTGGTGTCCGGTCTCTTCGGCTCGCGCATCCGCACCTGGAGCTTCGGCGACCTCTGGCGCCGCAGGCTGTTCCCGCTGCTCTGGCTCTACGTGGTCTGGTCCGTGATCCGCATGGCCTTCTACCTGGTCGTGCCGCTCGCGAACGGCGGACTCGGCGAGCTCCCCGCGACCGACCCGCTCAACCTGCTCCTGCTGTTCTTCTGGCCCAGCAGCAGCTACTGGTTCATCTACGGCCTCGTCCTCTTCACGCTCGGCGCGTGGCTCCTGCGCAAGGTCGACCACCGCGTGCAGGTCGCACTCGCCGCGGTGATGGGGACGATGTTCACCACCGGTCTCCTCAACACGACCAACGTGGGCTGGAACCGCATCGGCGCCCTGTTCGTCTTCTTCCTGGTGGGCACGCTCTACTCGAAGAGGATCATCGACTTCGTCGAGCAGAGGGGGAGCCGCGCGTTCCTCTACGTCACTCCGGTCTTCGTCGTGCTGAGCGCGGTGCTCTTCCTCTTCCCGATCCGCTGGGTGCCGTTCCTCGCCCTCGCCGGCCAGATGGCCGCCGTCGCGATGGGCATCCTCGTGTCGCGGGCCCTCTCCCGAGTGCGATTCCTGAACTTCTTCACGATCTGCGGCGAGCGCAGCCTGCACATCTACCTGCTGCACCTCTACTTCATCGTGATCGCCATCACGATCCTGCGAGTGATCCTCCCCGAGGACCGCTCCGAGATCGGCGGCTTCGAGGTGCCGCTGCTGCTGGTCGTGATGGTGCTCGCGGTCGTCCTCTCGCTCTTCGTGACCCGCTACCTCTCGAAGGTCAAGTGGATCTACGTCCCCCCGGCCGCCCTCGGCGGCCCCGGCAAGCGGCGCAAGCCCGTGCCCGTCCCTGCGCGCGGCCCCGGAGTCGTCTCCGATCCCGTCGCGGTCCCAGCCGATGAGCCCGGCACCTCCCCCAGTTACGAGAAGAAGAGAGCGGAGTCCCACGAGTGAAGACGACACGAGCACGCAGAGCCGGAGTCCTGGCGGCCGTCGTGGCCGTCGCCCTCGGGCTGGCCGGCTGCTCCTCGCAGCCCGAGCCCGTCCGCACGCCCGACGGCTTCACGACGGAGAAGGCGATCGAGTACCGCTCGGTCGACGGCGTCTCGCTGAAGGCCGACGCCTGCCTCCCCACCGCGGGCGGCACCGACCGCCCCGCGCTGCTGATGCTGCACGGCGGAGGGTTCGTCGACGGCGCCCGCGACGAGGGCGGGATGACCGAGCTCTGCGAGTACTACGCCGAGCGCGGCTTCGTCTCGGTCTCCGTCGACTACCGCCTCCTCCAAGACAGCCGGTACCCCGGCCAGATCGAGGACGCGCAGGCCGCCGTGGAGTGGCTGCGCGAGCCCGCGCAGGTCACGCGCTTCGGCCTCGACCCCGCCCGCATCGGCGTGATGGGCAGCTCCGCCGGAGCGATTATCGGAGCGACCATGGGCACGCTCGGCGAGGGCTCCCTCACCGAGGGCTCGCGGGTCAAGACGGTCGTCGCCTTCTCGGCGGTCGCCGACATGACCGAGACCGGGATGTCGCTGGGCACGCCGGTGCCCGAGGCGAAGGAGCAGATCCTCGCCTACCTGGACTGCGACGAGATCGACTCGACGACCTGCCCGCAGAGCATCCCCGCGTCGCCGATCACCTCGGTCGACTCCACGGACGCCCCGCAGATCTGGCTGACCTCCGAGGACGAGCTCGTCCCGGTCGAGCAGGCCGACGCGATGCAGGTCGCCCTGCAGGACGCCGGAGTGGCGTCCGAGGTCGGCGTGGACGGCTCCGGCCACCACGGGCTCCAGAACAACACCCCGAACAACAAGAAGGCGATCCTCGCCTTCCTGCAGGCCCACCTCTGATCCACCGCTCCCGCGCGAAACCTCGCGGCCGGTTCCGCGCAACGCGGACGACACATCACGACGCTACAGTCAGACCCCCTGCACTCCGGTGCAGTCGACGAAAGGGACACCACACACCATGACCTTGAACGGACTGTTCGCCGGCATCGGCCGGAGGTGGGTCTACATCGTCGCCTTCGCTCTGCTCGGCGCCGTGGCGGCCCTGGTACTCAACGCCGTCCTCCTCCCGCAGTACAAGGCGGACGCACGCGTGTACGTCGCGGTCTCCTCGTCCGGGGTCCTCTCGACCGCGGACCGGGTCGCGGCCAACAGCGCCGCCTCCCAGGCCACGGTCACCTCCGTCGCCCTCGGCACCTCGGACACCGTCCTGCAGGGCGTCATCGACGGCCTCGGCATCGACGAGCCCATCGAGGACTTCGCCAAGCGCGTGACCGTCCTCGCCGAGCCGGAGTCCGTGGTCATCACGATCTCGGCCACCGATCCCTCGCCCGAGCAGGCCGCGGTCATCGCCAACGCGGTCGCCGCCCAGCTCGACGCGGCCGTGAAGGGCGCCGACCCGACGACCACCACGAACGGCGTCGCCGTCCCGCAGATCCAGCTCCAGGTGCTCAGCCAGGCGCTCCCGCCGGAGCTGCCGGTCACCGGTGGCATCCTCGTCCTGCTCGCGCTCGGCATCCTCGGCGGCGCCGTGGTCGGCGTGGGAGTGGCGATCGTGATGACCGCCCTCGACCGCCGCCTCCGCAGCGGCGACGACGTCCGCTCCGCGATCGACCGGCCGCTGCTGGGCATCGTCCCGGTCAAGGCCACCAAGCTCGACGAGATGCTGAACTCGACCGAGATCCCGGCCCGCTACTCGGCCGTGGCGTTCGAGCTCTCCGCCATCGCGCGCACCCGCTCGTACTCCTCCTTCGCGATCGCCCCGGCGTCCGAGAAGACCCCGCACACCGCCAGCGCGGTGCTGCTCGCCAAGGCGCTGGCCGTGCTCGGCTCGTCCGTCGTGATCGTGGACGGCACCGCCGAGGGCTCGGCTCTCGCTTCCGCCTCGGGCGGACGCCCGGGCCTGCGCGAGGTGCTCGCCGGAGCCGCGTCGCTCGACGACGCGATCATCAAGCGCTCGACCGACCGCGTCGACCTGCTCCCCGCGGGCGGCGCCCAGGCCGGCACGCCGATGCCGACCGACGCCCTCCGCGCGCTGGTCGAGGAGCTCGAGAAGGTCTACGACATCGTCCTGATCGTCACCGGCACCCTCGGCGCGACCGAGCAGTCGCCGACCTTCCGCGGCGTGGCCGACGGAGCCGTCCTCGTCCTGATCGAGGGCAAGGTCGACTCGCCCCAGGCCGCCGCCGACGTGCACTGGATCGAGACCGCCGGCACCCCCGTGGTCGGCGCGGTCGTCCTGGCCCGCCACAAGCTGCAGAAGGCCCCCGCGATCGTCTGATCGCGTCCTCGCACGCTGCGGAAGAGCGCACCCCGGCCCCGGCCGCGGTGCGCTCTTCCGCATCCGGGGACTGCGCGGTGCCCGGCGGGGGCCCGGCTTGCCCTCTGTCCGGGCCCAGCCGGCCCCTCCGACGCCTGGCCGGCACTCCAGCCCCCTCCACCCCTCCGCGAGCCCGTTCACTCCGCGAGCCCGCAGAACTCGCGGTACTCGCGCGCGACTCCGCCCACCTCCGCGGTCTCGGCAGGAGGCGGCGTCACCGTCCGGGCCCGCGGGCTCTCCGGGGCCCGGCCGACCGGTCCGTCCCTTTTCAGCGTCTCCAGCGCCCGCCGTGGCCTGATCACGTGCCTCACCGGCTCTCGGGAGCTCGCTCACCCCGCGAGCCCCCTCAAGTCGCAGTACTCGCGCGCGACTCCGCCCACTTCCGCGGACTCGACAGGAGGCGGCGTCGCCGTCCGGGCCCGCTCGACTCCCCGGGACCTGCCCGGCCCGTCCAGCCCTCTCCAGCGCCCGCCGTGGCCGGACCAGGTGCCTCACCGGCTCCCGGGAGCCCGCTCACCCCGCGAGTCCGCAGAAGTCGCCGTACTGGCGCGCGACTCCGCCGACTCCCGCGTGGTCGGCGGGAGGCGGGCACACGCAGAACCGCCGCCGTCGAGGGGACGACGGCGGCGGTTCTGCGCGCGGGGAGCGGATCAGGTCACGGCGTGCAGGCCACGTTCCCGATCAGGTCCTTCCCGGAGTTGGAGCAGCTCAGCGTGTTGCCGCTGGTGGACCAGTTGGACGGCTGGTGGAGGTAGACCACCGCGTTGCTGGTCTTCAGCGCGAGGTTGCCGCTGATGGTGTTGTCGTTGCCCGAGCCGTCGGCGCGGGTGATCACCTGGTAGCCGTAGGTGGTGGTGCCCGCGGCGGAGTTGCCCGCGGCCAGCCAGCTGTTTCCCGAGACCAGGATCAGCGAGACGACGTCCGAGGCGAGCCGCGATCCGCCGAGGACCGTGTTCCCGATGATGTCGCCGTCGAGGGTGCCCTCCTTGGCCTCGATCGGCTCGGCGCCGGTGTCGCTGATCGCGTTGTCCACGACCGTGATGCGGGCCGTGCGGTCAGGGTTGCAGCTGTTGTACTCGCACCAGTTGCGGTCGGAGGTGCCGACGTAGACGCCCTCGCCGTACTTGGCGGAGACGAGGCCGGTGCGGCGGATGGTGCTGCCGACGATCAGGGAGTCGGTGGTCTGGTTGCGGAAGTGGACCGCCTCGTAGCCGATCTCGCTCACCGTCAGGCCGGCCATCTGGACGCCGTTGCTGGCGAGCACCTGGATGCCCTGGAAGGAGCTGCGGACCGAGAAGCCCACGAGGTGCACGTCGCTCACCGTGTTCAGGATGAGCGCGGTGCCGCTCGAGGTGGATCCGGAGGTGAGGACCGCGTTGGGCGAGCCGCAGATCCAGATCGAGCCGGGCTGGGCGGCGGTGCCGCGGAGGGCGAACTTGCCGGTGTAGACGCCGTCGGCCAGGCGGATGACGTCGCCGGAGGAGGGGTTGGTCAGGGCCGTGACGAGCTGCGCCGAGGTCGACACCGTCTTGGTGGCGGCGGGGCAGTCGAAGGCCGCGAGCAGCGAGGCGCGGGAGGCGAGGAGGTCGGCCGAGGTGGTGGCCGACTCCTTCAGCCGCGAGTCGCGGCCGGCGTCGTCGGTCGCCGTGACGGTGTACGTGTAGGCGCGTCCCGCCTCGGCGGTCTCGTCGCGGTACTGGCGCACCGGGTCGGCGACGGTGCCGACGACCGTGTCGCCGGAGCCGTCCTCGTTCGAGCGGTGCACGTCGTACGAGACGACCCGCGAGCTGAAGGGCGCGTCCCAGGCGACGGTGTAGCCGTCGGTCAGGGGGGAGAGCTCCACGGCGTCGGTCGCGAGGCCGTCCTCGGCGAGGACGAACGCGTCGATGATCAGGTTCTTGTCGGTCGACTTGGAGTTCTTCGTCCCCGTGTAGGAGATGGTCACGGTGTGCGTGCCCTCGGCGAGGTCGGTCGTCTCGTAGACCGGCACCTGGTACTGCGCGGTCGAGCTGTAGCGGTCGACCTTGGTGACGGGTCCGCCGTCGACCGAGACCGCGGCGATGCCGGAGGAGGAGGTCTTCCGGCTGATCCAGCGCCACGACGTGCCGACGAAGGTGAACTTCACCGATCCGGCGGAGGTCAGGTACTTCATCCCGCCTCCGCTGTCGCCGCCGGCCATCGATCTCCACGAGCCGGTGTACTGCAGCGCGGGGTCGGTCTCCTGCACGAGGAGGCTGGTCGCTCCGGAGGGGTCGAGCACGGGGCCGTCGTCCTCGCCGCCGCCGGTCTCGTCGGTCGGCTCCTCGGTGGCGGGAGTCGCGCGGGTGATGTCGAACGCGTCGATGACGAGGTTCTTGTCGCTCGCGGAGCTGTTGGCCGTGCCGCTCCACGCGATCTTGACCGTGTGGACGGTGTCGGCGAGGTCCTTCTTCGTGAACACCGGGACCTGGTACGCCGTGGTCTTCGTGTACCGGTCGACCGAGGTGCTCGCGCCGTCGACCGTGACGGTGGCGATTCCGGCGGAGGCGGTGGTGCGGCTGACCCAGCTGAAGCCGGTGCCGCGGAAGCTGAACGAGACGGAGCCGGTGCTGTTGAGGAACTTGATCCCGCCGCCGCTGTCGCCGCCCGTCATCGTGCGCCACGAGCCGCTGTAGGTCAGCGAGGAGTTCGTCTCCTGGATCCGCGTGCTCTGCCCGGCGCCCGGGTCGAGAGTGGCCGCGGAGGCGGCGGGCGCCGTGAGGGGGGCGACCAGGATGCCGAGAGCGGCGATCAGAGCGGTGGTGAGGGAGAGGCGTGCGCGTCGTCGGCGAGGGCGGGTCGGGTCTGGCGTCGTCTGAGGATTCACGATCGGCTCCGGGTCTTCGAGGGGGCGTCGGGGGCGGTTCGAGG
>NZ_PSWJ01000021.1:0-60714 GCF_002932775.1 Rathayibacter sp. AY1B8
GCCGTCGGCGAGGAGGACGTTGGCGAGGCCGCGGACCGACTGGTGCATGTCGACCAGGTAGGTGCCCGCGGGGTAGGAGACTCCTCCGACGCTCGTGGCGGCCGTGGTCCGCGACACCTCGACTCCGTGGGCGAGCAGCTGCGCGACGAGTGTCTCGGCGTCCGAGACGGAGCGCTGCGTGCCGTCGACGGGGATGACGTAGGCGCGCGGGTACTCGGTCGTGTAGACGTCGGTCTCGTCCCAGATCTCGGTCCACTCGGTCGGCACGCCCGCGGGCAGGTCGGCCGCGGAGACGTCGGCGGGGATCTCGACGGCGGGGGCGCCGGTGACGCCGCGCTCGAAGATGGCGACCTGGTTGCTCAGGAGCGCGTCGCGGTTGGCCTCGATGTAGTCGACGGAGGCGTCCATGACGATCCCGGCGACCTCGACGTCGATGTCCGCGTTGGCCTGGCCCTGGGCGATCTCCTCCGGAGTGCTGTTGGCCGTGCGGCCGAGCGGAAGCTCCACCGTGTTGGTGATCGCGCCCTGGAAGGCGACGTACTGCGGGGCGAAGATGGGGGGCCAGTCGTCCCAGCCCGCGCGGATGTCGCGGTAGGGGATGAGGATCTTCCCGGTGTTGTCCGTGGTGGCGCTGCCGTCCTCGGCGAGGTAGGTGTTGCCGGGCACGTCGGCCTCGACGACCCGGCGCTCGATCTCGAGCGCGGTCGCGTAGGCGTGCGGAAGGAAGAGGTCGTACTCGTAGTTCTCGCCGTGCGGCGGGCCGCAGGGCTCGACCTGGAGGATCCCGGTGTAGCCGTGGATGTCGATGAAGTACGTGGGCTGGAGGACGCTCGAGAGGTCGCGGATCACGGCCGCCTCGCTGGTGGCTCCGGTGATCATGTCGCGGTTCGGGTCGTAGCCCGCGGCGACCGCGCGCTGGCCGAGGGCGCGGCCGTCGGGGTTGTTGGTGACGGTGAAGTAGAGGCGGTTGCCCTCGAGCAGCGCCTCGGTCTCCGCGTCCTCGGCGGTGGCGACGCCCTCGATGTACTCGAGGATCGCGTCGCTGCCCTCCCACTCGTTGCCGTGGATGTTGCCGTTGAACCAGACCGGCACCTTGTAGCCGTCCATCAGCTCGGCGTCGGCGGCCGCGGCGGCGGGCTCGTACTTGAGCCGGTCGCGCCACTCGGCCTGCTGAGCCGTCTCGGCCTCGGTCTCGGGGGCGGTGACGGTGACCAGGTAGATGTCGCGGCCGAGGCCGGACTTCCCGACCACCTGGGTCGAGACCCGGTCGGAGCGGGCGGCGAGCGCGTTCAGCTGCGGCGCGATGGCGTCGTAGGGGGTGACTCCGCGCAGGAGCGAGGCGTCGGTCGGGTCGACGGGCACCTCGGTCAGCGGGGTCTGCTGCGGGTAGCTGGTCGGCACCGCGATCGGAGCGGACGGCGGACGCACGATGTCCACGCGGGTGTAGTCGGCGGGTGCTGTCGTCGTGGCGGTCGCCGGCGGGGCGACCAGGAGGCCGCCGGCGGCGAGCGCGAGCGCGGCGCATCCGGAGGCGAGGGCGGTTCGAGATCTCAAGCGGAGTTCTTCCCTTGTCGAGGCGTGACGGAACGGATCGGGCCCCCGTCGGCGTCCGGATCTCCGAATCGGATGTGAACCCTCTCAGGAAGATAGAGGCTCCATGTTTCCGTCACGTGTCGGCCGGATCACCTCCGCGAGATGCCTCATCGGAGGCCTGGCGCGGCGAGTCGAGTGCCGGAGCGGCATCCGACGAGAGGAGGAAGGAGGGCCCGGTCAGAGGAAGAGGGAGAGGACGAGCGTGGCGCCGAGCGCGAGGACGGAGGCGAGGGAGACGCCGACGGTCACGGACTTGAGAGCGCCGCGGACCGACTGGCCGAGGAAGCTCTGCAGCAGCCAGAAGGTGTTCGAGGTGACGTGGATGCAGAACAGCGCGCCGGAACCCGCGGCGAGTGCGATCAGCAGCGGGTCGAGGCCGAGTGTCGCGGCGACCGGCGCGACGACTCCGGCCGCCGTGATCGCCGAGAGGGTGACCGAGCCGACCGCGATGTGCAGCACGGCCGCCATCACCCAGACGAGCAGCAGCGGCGCGGTCGCCGAGGTCGAGAAGTAGCCCTTCAGGATCTCGCCGAGGTCGCCCTGCGCGATCACCGCGGCGAGCGCCCCGCCGACGCCGGTGAGCAGGAAGATCTGCCCGCCGTCCTGGAAGCCCTTGGCGACCGCCTTCTCCATCCGCGCGGTTCCCACGGTGGACCGGCCGACCACTCCGGTGCCGATCACGGCGAGGAGGAGCGCGATGACGGGGTTCCCGAGGAACTGCAGCACCGGCAGCTCGATCCCGGAGACGGTGAGCACCGCCTGCGCGGCGATGAGCAGGAGGGCGAGGAGCATGGGCGCGAAGAGGAGCAGGAGCGGGCGCTCGCGGGCGGAGTGGGCGTCCTGCGCTCCGGCGGGACCCGCCGCGTCCTCGACGGACGAGCCGGACGAGCCGCCCGATGCCGCTCCGGCTCCGCCCGAGGACGCCCCGCCGCTCCCCCGCGCGCCGAACGACGGCAGCCGTCCGCCGTCCGCGGCGGGCGACGCCCCCACCGTCGCGAGCCCGGTCGTGTCGTCGCGCACGACCAGCTGCTCGTCGCGCGCCGGGTCCCAGAAGCCGAGGCGGAACGCGAGCGACATCAGCAGGATCGTGACCACGACCGTCGGCGCCACCACCGCGAATCCGCCGAGCATCATCACGCCCAGCGGCACTCCGAGCAGCCCCGCGAGCGCGACCGCGGCGAAGCCGGGCACCATCATCACGATGCCCGTCTCGAGCCCGACGGCGAAGGTCACGGCGACGATGCCGGTGCCCGCGCGCCCCAGCCGCGGCGCGATCCGGCGGGCGAGCGGGGCCGCGATCACGATCAGCGCGTCGACGAAGATCGTCTGCAGGTAGGTGGCGAAGGAGAGGCCCAGCGCGTAGGGGATCCCGCGGCGGCCGAAGACGCGCAGCAGGCCCTCGACGAGCCGGACGACGGCGCCCATCTCGTTGAGCATCGCGCCGATGAGCACGCCCCAGCCGATCAGGAGGCCAGCTTCCATCATCACCTCGCCGAAGCCGGTGGTCATCGTGGAGACGGTGTCGACGGGGCCGAGCCCGGTGAGCAGGCCGATCGCGGCGGCTCCGACGGCCAGCGCCAGCACCGGGTTGAACCGGAAGCGCACGATCGCGACGACGACCACGACGATCACGAGGGCGACGACGCCCAGGGTGTACCACTCGGGCATGACGTCCTCCTCCGCCCGCGACTGCGCGTGCCGTCACACCCTAGGGGACCGCCGCGCACCCCCTCGCTCCCGCCGGGCACGGGGCCCTAGCGTGGACGCATGGCACTGACGCTCCCCGAGCCCCGACTCCCCTCCCTCCTCGACTCCCCCGTCCTGCGCTGGGGGGTGATCGCGCCCGGCTCGATCGCCGGCTCGTTCGTCGAGGCGCTGCAGAAGCACACCCGGCAGCGCGTGGTCTCGGTGGGCTCCCGCTCGCTGGAGCGCGCGGAGCGGTTCGCGAGCCGGTTCGGGATCGAGCGGGCCTCGGCCGGCTACGAGGCCGTGGTCGAGGATCCGGAGGTCGACGTGGTCTACATCGCGTCGCCGCACTCGGAGCACGCCCGCCAGGCGCTGCTCGCCATCGCCGCGGGCAAGCACATCCTGGTCGAGAAGCCGTTCGCGCCGACCCCGGGCGAGGCCGAGATGATGGTGCACGCCGCGCGCGACGCCGGAGTCTTCGCGATGGAGGCGATGTGGATGCGCTACCTGCCGCACATGGACGTCGTGCGGCAGCTGCTCGCCGACGGGGCGGTCGGCGCGCCCGCCGTCGTCTCGGCCGACTTCGGCGCCGCCTTCGACTTCGACCCCTCCAGCCGGATCTTCGACCCGGCGCTCGCGGGCGGCGGCCTGCTGGATGTCGGCGTCTACGCCTCCTCCTTCGTCTCGATGGTGGCGGGCGCCCCGCAGAGCACCGTCGTCGCCGGCAGCATGACCTCGACCGGCGTCGACGCGACCGCGACGATCGTCGGCAGCCACGCGCACGGGGTGCAGTCGGTGGCCACCTCGACCGTGCTGGCCGACACCCGCCACGCGGCGAGCGTCGCGGGGCGGGCGGGGCGGATCGACGTGCACCCGTCGTTCTGGACGCCGGGCGGCGTGACGCTCACCCGCGGCTCCGAGAGCGGGTCGTGGATCGACGAGACGCCGCTCCAGGGCGGCGAGGGCCTCGCCTGGGAGGCGCTGCACGTCGCGCAGTACGTGACGGAGGGGCGCACCGAGTCGCCGCTGCACCCGCTCGACGAGGTGGTCGCCGTGGTGCGGACCCTCGACGACGCGCGCCGCCGGCTGGGCGTCTCGGTGTAGGGCGGGCGGCGGGAGACCGCCGTCCCGGCCCTCAGCCCGCCGGCAGCTCGACGCGGAAGCTCGTGCGCCCCGGCTCGGACGCGACGAGGACGCGCCCGCCGTGGGCGTCGACGACCGCCGCCACGATCGCCAGGCCCAGCCCCGTCGATCCGGTCGTGCGCGCTCGGGAGGAGTCGCCGCGGGCGAAGCGCTCGAACAGCACCGGCACCAGCTCCGGCGCGATGCCCGGGCCGGAATCGGTGACCGTGACGACCGCGATCGGCCGCCCCTCCGACACCTCCTCGGCGAGCGCCGCCACGACCCGCGTGCCGGGGGGCGTGTGCACGGTCGCGTTCCGCAGCAGATTGGCGACCACCTGGTGCAGCCGGAAGCCGTCGCCGCGGATCTCGATCGGCTCCTCGGGGAGCTCGAGGTCCCACTCGTGGTCGGGGCCCGCGGCGTGCGCGTCCGAGAGCGCCTCGATCACGAGCAGCGTCAGGTCGACGGGCTCCTTCTCGAGGTCGCGGCCCTCGTCGAGGCGGGCGAGCAGGAGGAGGTCCTCGACCAGCGAGGTCATCCGGGTGGCGGCGGACTCGATCCGATCGAGGGAGTAGGCCGCCGACTCCGGCAGCTCGGTCCCGCCGCGCCGGGGCAGCTCCGCGTAGCCGCGGATCGCCGCGAGGGGGGTCCGCAGCTCGTGCGAGGCGTCGGCGACGAACTGCCGCACCTTGTCCTCGCTCGCCTGCCGCGACTCCAGAGCACCGGTGACGTGGTCGAGCATGCGGTTGAAGGCGGCGCCGACGCGGCCGACCTCGGTGCGGGTGTCGGCGTCCTCCTCCGGGACCCGCTCGACCAGCTCGACGGCGCCGCGGTCCAGCGGCAGCTCGGCCACGCGGGTCGCCGTCGCCTCCACCCGCTCCAGGGGCCGCAGTGCCACGCGGATGATCGCGGTGGCGACGAGGGCGACCAGCAGCATCGCCAGCAGCACCACCACGACGACCACCCAGGTGAGGGAGGCGAGCGTCTCGGCGACCTCGCCCAGGGGGACGCCGACGACGACGACGGAGCCCTCGACCGCCGCCGCGCGCACGCGGTAGGTCCCGAGGCTCCCGGGCAGCTCGATGGTCGCCTCCTCGCCCCCTGCGGCGACGGCCGCCGCGAGCACCGAGTCGGCCGGGTCCGAGAACTGCCGGCAGACCCCGTCGGCGTCGACGTAGGCGCCGATGAAGGAGCCGTCCGAGCCCTGGACGGCGGTGATGGTGCTGAGGTTCTGGCTCGGGCCGCCGCCGAAGGATCCGCTGGGGCAGGTCGTGGCCTGCTCGATCGCGCTCGACCCGCCGAAGCGGCTCGGCCCGTCGAAGTCCTGGAGGCGCGTGACCGACTGGCTGAGCGACGCGTCCGTGCTGCCGTAGAGGATCGACCGCGCCGAGAGCACGCTCACCGCTCCCACGACGCCCGCCGTCACCGCGACGAGCGCGACCACGGCGACGACCATCCGCCGCCGCAGAGTCCACGGCGCGCGCCGGCCGCTGCGGGAGCTGCGGAGGGCGGAGCGGGTCGCGAAGTCGCCGAGCGACGGGCGGCCGGTGCGGCTCACTGGTCGGCGGGCTTCAGGAGGTAGCCGGCGCCGCGCACGGTGTGGATCATCGGCGAGCGGCCGGCGTCGATCTTCTTGCGCAGGTACGAGATGTAGATCTCGACCACGCTCGACTTGCCGCCGAAGTCGTACGACCAGACCCGGTCGAGGATCTGGGCCTTGCTGAGCACGCGGCGCGGATTGCGCATCAGGAAGCGCAGCAGCTCGAACTCGGTGGCGGTCAACTCGATCTCGTCGCCGCCCCGGCGGACCTCGTGGCTGTCCTCGTTCAGCACCAGGTCCCCCACGACGACCTCGGGGTCGTCCGCGTCGTTGGCGAGCAGGGTGCTGCGGCGGATGAGGCCGCGCATCCGGGCGACCAGCTCCTCGAGGGAGAAGGGCTTGGTGACGTAGTCGTCGCCGCCGGCGGTGAGCCCGGCGATCCGGTCGTCGAGCGCGTCCTTCGCGGTGAGGAAGAGGACCGGGGTCTCGCTGCCGTCCGCGCGGACCCGCTGCAGGACCTGGAGGCCGTCGATGTCGGGGAGCATCACGTCGAGCACGATCACGTCGGGCCGGAACTCGCGGGTGATCGTGATCGCGGCGCGGCCCTCAGCGGCGGTGCGCACCTCCCAGCCCTCGTAGCGCAGAGCCATCTGGAGCAGGTCGGTGAGGGTGCTCTCGTCGTCGACGACGAGGACGCGGATCGGCGTCCCGTCGGCCCGCTTCAGGCGGGTGCGCTGCGCGGGGGCGAGGTGCTTCGAGGGGGCCGGGGTGCTCATGACTCCAGTATCGGGAGTTCCCTATGGATCGGCTATGACCGGCCGATGCCGTCACTGTGCGCTCCCGATGCGTCCTCCGCGGGATCGGCGTCGAGCTCCTCCGGAGCGATCGCCGCGGTGCGCGCGTAGCCGCGGACCCGCCGGTCGATGAAGGTCGCCGCCCAGAGCAGGACGCCGATCACGAGCAGCACCCCCGCGATCCCGTACTGGGCCGTGTCGCGTCCCGAGGTGATCGGCAGCACCAGGTAGACGCAGGCGATCGTGCCCAGCACCGGCAGCACGGTGGGGGTCCGGAAGTGACGGTGCTCGACCGGCTGCCGCCGCAGCACCAGCACGGAGACGTTGACGACGGCGAAGACCGTCAGCAGGAGGAGCGACGTGGTCCCGCCCAGCAGCACCGCGATGGGGTCGGAGGGGTCGCGCGACACGTAGGCGGTGAGGAGCAGGGCGATCACCGTCGTGAAGAGGATCGCGGCCCACGGCGTGCGCCGTCCGCGCAGCACGTTCTGCAGGAACGGCGGCAGCACGCCCTGGCGGCTCATCCCGTAGAGCAGGCGGCTGGCCATCATCATGTTGATCAGCGCGCTGTTGGCCACGGCGAAGAGCGAGATGAAGGGCAGGAGCGTCGAGATCGGGAAGTCGGGCGCCGCGGCCTCGACGACCGTGACGAGCGGAGTGTCGTTGCCGGCCAGCTCCCCCACGGGGACGATCGCGACGGCGAGCGTGGACACGAGCACGTAGACCACGGCGGTGATGCCGAGACCCGTGAGCATCACGCGCGGGAAGATGCGGCTGGGCTCCTTCGTCTCCTCCGCCATGTTCACGGAGTCCTCGAATCCGACCATCGCGAAGAACGCCAAGGAGGTCGCGGTGCTCACCGCGAGCAGCAGCGACTTGTCCTCCGGCGCCTCGAACGCGACCACCCGCGAGAAGTCGGCCTGCCCGCCGAACACGGCGAAGAAGCACACGAAGATCACGAGCAGCAGGCCCGAGAGCTCGATCAGGGTGAGCACCACGTTCAGCCCGACGCTCTCGGCGACGCCCCGCAGGTTCACCAGGGCGATGCAGACCATGAACACCAGCGCGATGCTCAGCCGCGTCCCCGCGCCGTCCCCGAGCCCGAAGCCGATCGCGAAGTTGCTCGCGAAGGCGCCCGAGGCGGCGGAGGCCGAGGTGATCCCGCTCGCCATCACGGTGAAGCAGACGAGGAACGTGACGAAGTGGATCCCGAACGCCTTGTGCGCGTAGAGCGCGGCGCCCGCCGCCTGCGGGTACTTCGTCACCAGCTCCAGGTAGGAGCAGGCGGTGAGCGTGGCGACGACGAACGCGATCACGAAGGGGAGCCACGCGGCCCCGCCCACCTCGGCCGCGACCTGCCCGGTGAGCGCGTAGATCCCGGTCCCGAGGATGTCGCCGACCACGAACAGCAGCAGCAGCTTGGGGCCGAGCACCCGCTTGAGCTCGGGCGGGGCGGACGTCTCTCTCGTGGCGGTCATCGTCGGCCCCTCCCGTTGCGGATGAGCGCGAGCCTACGACCGCGGGCACCGCCCCGGGAAGAGCGGGCGCCCCCGGAGGAGGAGCCGACGACACCCACGACTCCGCCGTCGCGCCGTGCGCAGCGCAGCCTCCACCCCGCCGTCGGGAGGCTGCGCGAGGCCGGCTGACCGGATGCTGCCACGGCCGGAGCCTGCCCGGACGTCCGGTGGGCCCCCGACCCTCCGCCCCGCGCGGAGCCGGGGGTCCGCCGCATGTCCGGATGCTGCCGTGCCCGGATGCTGATCTGGTTCCGCCGACGGGCCTCCGCGAGGCTCGGAGGACCACGACGAGAGGACGCACCATGACCGCCACTGCACCCGCCGCCACCCCGCACCTCGGCCCCGTCGCCGCCGGAGGCGCCCTCGCCTGGGCCGCGCTGGCCGCGCTGCTCCTGCTCGGGGAGCCGCACCCCGCGGCGGTCCTCCTGCTCGTGCTCGCCGCCGCCGCCGCGACCTCGCTGAGCGTCGTGGCCGTCGCCCGCCGGCAGCCCCCCGCCCGCCGTACCGGAGTCGTGATCGGTCTCCTCGCCCCCCTCCTCGCGAACGCCGGTCTCACTCCGCTCGCCGCGCTGGTCGGCCCGGCCGTGTTCGGAGCGGCGGCGCTGGTCCTCGCCGGTGAGCTCGCCGTCGTCGCGGTTCTCGCGCGGCGGCGCTGAGTGCGCGCCTCCTACACTCGGGAGGGTCGGGAGAACGGGGGGCCGCCGGTGCTGAGCGAGAACGCGATCGCGCTGTACCTGCACGCGTCCGTGCGCGGAGACTGGTCTCTCGAGAGCGCGTCGGACGAGCTCGGCGTCACCGTCGACGGCCTCCGCGAGGCGCGTGACGAGCTGATCGGGCTCCGGCTGCTCGCTCCGCTGCACGCGGGGGCGGAGTCGCTCGCCACGGCCGCACCGGACATCGCCCTGGCCGAGCTGATCGCCGACGACGAGCGGCGCCTCCTCGAGCTGCAGACCGGGATCACCCGCCGCCGCAGCGAGCTGATGGCCCTCGTCCCCGCCTACCGGAGCGCCCGCAGCGCCCTCGCCGCCGCGGAGCAGGTGGAGGTGATCGAGGACCCGGCGACCGTCCTCCGGCTGCTCCTCGACCTGCAGCGCGGAGCCTCGGAGGAGGTGCTGATCGCCGCTCCCGGCACCAGCAGCGTGGAGCGGCACGAGGCGAGCGACGCCGTCGACCGCGAGCTGCTCGGGCGCGGCATCGCGAGGCGGACGCTGTACCACGACCGCCGCCGCGACAACGCGGCCCTCCGGCGCTCGGTCGCGGAGCTGGAGCCGCTGGGCGCGCGGTTCCGGACCCTCCCGGTGCTGCCCTTCCGGCTGGTGGTCTTCGACCGCTCCCTCGCGATCGTCGCCCGCTCCCGCGACGAGGACGACCGCGCCGCCCTGGTCGTCCGCTCCCCCGAGCTCGCGGCGACCCTGGCGCGCGTGTTCGACGCGGCGTGGGAGTTCGCAGCGCCCCTGCACGCGGCAGGTGCCGAGGAGGAGCCTTCCCTCTCCGCGGTGCAGCGGTCGATCCTGCAGGGCCTCGCCGCCGGGCTCACCGACGAGGCGCTCGCGGCACGGCTGGACCTCAGCGTGCGCACCTGCCGTCGGCACATCGCCGGTCTCTTCGAGCTGCTCGGCGCCGAGAGCCGCTTCCAGGCGGGCGTGCTCGCGTCTCGGCGGGGCTGGCTGCCGGTCCGGCCGCGCTGACTCAGGCCGTCGGCGAGCTCAGCACCGCGGAGCCGCGGTGTCGGAACGGGGTGTCCGCTAGCGGACACGTCCTCTTCCGGCTCTTGTCCCGGCACTCTCCCAGGTCGAACATGGGGACCGCCGCCGACATCCCCGATGACGGGCGGCCTCCGCACCGCGACTCCGTACCCGACGGGACCGCGGCCCCGACGCCCGCGCCGTACACGACGGACCGCGGCGCATCAGCGACCTGAGCCGAACGCGCGCACAGGCGCTCCTCCGGCGCGCCGTCCGGCACCCCCGACCGACGACGCTCCGGGCCCCCGCTTCCACCTACCCGAAGAGCTCACCCGTGAACCCCAGCACCCCCCACCCTGGTCCTCCCGCTCCACCCGAGATCCGCCCGCTCCTGACGCGCCAGCAGCGCGTCGCCAGCCCCCGTGCCGTCACCAGCCGCGCCAAGCAGCAGTCGCCCTCGCTCATCATGATCGTGCTGCTCTCGGGCGCCGGCGCGCTGCTCTACGGCGCCTTCCTGCTCAACCCGCGCAACATCGGCGACCCCCTCCCGTTCGCCATCGTCATCATCTGCGAGCTCTACCTGATCGGCCAGGCCGCGCTCACGATGTGGACCGCCCTGTCGAGCACCTACGACCCGCGCGACTCCGCCTTCCACTCCGCTCGAGCGACGCTCTACGGGAGCCCGGTCGACGGCATCCCGATCGGCGAGGACCTCTACCTCGGCCGCCGCCGCATCACCGTCGACGTCTTCATCACGACCTACAGGGAGGACCCCGCGATCATCGAGGAGACTGCCCGTGCGGCCCGCGACATGCGCGGCACCCACGTGACGTGGCTCCTCGACGACGGGGACGACCCGCAGGTCGCCGCGATCGCCGAGCGCATGGGCGTCCGCTACGTGGTGCGCGAGGACCGCGCGGGTGCCAAGGCCGGCAACGTGAACCACGCGCTCCGTCTGACCGACTCGGACTTCGCCGTGATGATCGACGCCGACTTCGTGACCGTGCCGGAGTTCCTGGAGGAGACTCTCCCCTTCTTCGCCCACGACGACGTCGCCTTCGTGCAGGCCCCGCAGGTCTACGGGAACGCGCACAACTTCATCTCGCGCGGCTCCGCCTACATGCAGATCGTCTTCTACGCCCTCACCCAGCCGGGCAAGAACAAGTACAACTCCGCCTTCTGCGTGGGCACCAACGCCGTCTTCCGCCGCAAGGCCCTCGACGACATCGGCGGGATGTACGAGGGCTCGCAGTCCGAGGACATCTGGACGTCGATCTTCGTGCACGAGCGCGGCTGGCGCTCGATCTTCGTGCCGATGACCCTCGCGGTCGGGCGCACGCCCGAGACGATCGAGGCCTTCGTCCGCCAGCAGGTCCGCTGGGCCGTCGGCGGGTTCGAGATCCTGCTCAAGCACAACCCGTTCTCGCCGAAGCGCCGGCTCACGACCGACCAGCGCGTGCAGTACTTCATGACCGTCACGTTCTACTTCACCGGGATCGTGCCGCTGGGCCTGATCGTGCTGCCCCCGCTGCAGATCTACCTGAACATCACGCCGGTCAGCCTCGAGGTGCCGCTCGTCGAGTGGATCCTCTTCTACTGCGGGTTCTACGTGCTGCAGATCGGGCTCGCGCTGTTCATCATCGGCTCGTTCCGGTGGGAGACGCTGCTGCTGTCGACCGTCACCTTCCCGATGTACACGAAGGCGTTCTTCCTCGCTCTCGCGGGCCGGAAGCCGGCCTGGACCTCGACGGGCGCGACCGGGCAGGCCGCCTCGCCCTTCAACTTCATCAAGGTGCAGATGGTCTTCCTGGTGTTCCTGGCCGCGACCTCCGTCGTCGGCTTCCTCAAGGCGGAGTGGACCGCGGAGTACTCGGTGGCGCTCGCCTGGAACGTCCTGAACACCCTCACGCTCGGAGCGTTCGCGGTGATCGCGGCGCGCGAGCACGTCCTCCTGAAGCGCGCCGCCCAGGCCGAGGTGGTCGCTCCGAGCGGCCCCGCCGCCGCGGGACGCCACGGACTCGCCGTGGGTGCGGCATGACCGCGCTGCGCTGGCTCGGCTTCCTCGCCTCGTGCGCCCTCGCGCTCGGCGTCGCCGCCGCCGGCCTGGTCCACGCGAACAACTCCTCGCTCACCGTGCGGGCGGCGAGCGCTCAGCTCGTCACCGACGAGTACTCGCTGGGGACGCCCTACGCGGGCACGATCCAGGACCTCACGATCTCCCGCGGCGACGCGGTGGAGAAGGGCGACGTGCTCTTCAGCCTGCAGAGCACCGTCCTCGAGTCCGACATGCAGACGAAGACGTTCACCAGCGCCGATGTCGGCTACCGGATCGAGGAGGGCGGCCTGATGGTCTTCACGGCGGCGCTGGACGGCGTGGTCACGTCGGTCGACGCCGAGATCGGCTCCTTCGTCGAGGAGGACCAGATGATCGCGGTCGTCGCGATCTCGGACTCGATCCACCTCGAGAGCGAGTTCGTGCTCGGCGCCCGGGACTACTCGCGGGTCCCCATCGGCGGCACCGTCGCCGTGGCGATGCCGGACGGGACGACCGTCGACGCCGAGATCTACGACGTCGAGGTGGAGCGGTTCCACGAGGGGCGGGCGACGACCGTCATCCGCGCGCGCACCGACGAGATCACGACGCAGGACTACACCGTGGTTGGAGCTCCCGTCGCGGCGGAGGTGCGGCTCCGCGACGACGGCGACGGCTTCGGCGGCTGGCTGGTCGCCCAGCTCGGCAGGCTCTTCACGCCCGGCGGGTTCGCGCGGTGAGGCGCGGGGCGGGGGCGGCCCTCGCTCTCGCCCTCGCGCTCGCGCTCGCGGGCCTCACCGGATGCACGTCCGACCGCTCCGTGTCCGACTGGGCCGAGGCAGCGTCCGTGCACGCGCGGGAGCTGCCGCAGGTCCCCGGCCCCTACGCGGGGACGCCGCGGCTCGCCGAAGGGGTGCGGCCGCCGACGAACTCGTGGGTGTCCGGACCGGTGTTCGGGGAGGATCTCCCGCTCTACACGGGGATCCTCACCGTCACGCCGCGCGCCGACGGCTTCACCGTCGGCCTCCCGATCGTGGAGGCGGCTCCGCGGACCGTCTACGCCCTCGCCCGGGACGATCTCACCGTGACGGTCCCCTCGAGCGCTGTGGCGCTCTCGGCGTTCGACGACCTCGTCGCGCACTGGAGCCTCGCGGGTGCCGGTGAGCTCGTCGCGGCCGAAGGCTGGCCCTACGCCTCCTACCGGACCGAGAGCGTCCAGACGGTGCTGATCGGAGGCGCCACTTCACCCGAGCGCGTGGCCGACGGCCTGCTCCTGGTCACCGCGGGCGGACAGCGGTACGGGCTGGTGGCGCCCGCCGCCGCCCTCGATACGTTCCCCCGGATGACGCTGGACGGCACGCTGCTCCTCTTCGCGGTGCCTCCGGGAGCGAGCAGGGCGCGGATCGACGAGCTTCGGCGTCGCGCAGTGCCCCTCGAGGGCGCGAGCGTCTCCCACGACGTCACGGCGAGCACCACCACCACGACCTACGCGCTGCGGACCGAGGGCGGCGCCGAGACGTTCTTCGGCCTCGGGGCCGAGGGGGCGATCGGCTACGACACGCTCTACGGCCGGGTGGGGCTCCGTGCGGGAACGTCGTTCTCCCGCGCCGCCCCCTCGATCGTCGAGTCGGGGGCGCTCGATCTCAGCTCCCTCACGGCCGAGGAGAAGACGACGCTCCGGACGCAGGTGCCGCTCGACGCCGCGGCCACCCGCTTCGCCGCGCCCGACACCTACGGAGCCGGCAAGGAGCTCTACCGCGCCGCTGCTCTGCACCGTCTCGCCGTCGACCTCGGCCTGGAGGAGGTGGCGGCCGACCTGCACGACCGGATCGCCGCCGAGCTCGACCAGTGGCTCGACCCGCGCGGCTGCGCACCGGGCGCCGTGAAGTGCGTCGTCTACGACCCCGTGCTCGGAGGCGTCGTCGGCTCCGCGCCGTCGTTCGGGTCCGACGCGTTCAACGACCACCACTTCCACTACGGCTACCTGCTCTCCGCCGTCGGGATGCTGGCCTCCGAGGATCCGTCCCTCCTCGAGCGGTACCGGACCGTCGCGGACCTGCTCGCCCTGGATCTCGCCTCTCCCGTCGACACCGCCGAGTTCCCGCGGCTGCGCGTGTTCGACGCGTACCGCGGCCACTCCTGGGCCTCGGGGCTCGCGCCGGCCCGGGACGGCAACGACCAGGAGTCGGTGTCTGAGGCGGTCAACGCCTGGAACGGCCTCGCCCTCTGGGCCGCCGCCTCCGGGAACGCGCCGCTGCTCGAGGAGGCGCGCTGGCTGCTCTCCCTCGAGACGCAGGCGGCTGCAGACCTCTGGCTGAGCCCGGAGACGCCGGTCGGCTTCGAAGCGCCGTTCGTCGCGATCAACTGGGGCGGCAAGCGCGACTACGCCACCTTCTTCGACGCGACACCCTCGGCGCTGCTGGGGATCGAGCTGATCCCGATGCCGCCGTCGACCGCGTTCCTCCCCGACCCCTCGCGGGTCGACGAGCTCGTGGCCGGAGCCCCAGGCGCGCCGCTCGCCGACTACGTGCTGATGCTGCAGGCGACGAGCGACCCGGCCGCGGCTCTCGCGCGGGCGGAGCGCCTGCCGGACTCCTCGATCGACAGCGCCGACTCGCGCAGCTACCTATCGGCGTGGATCCTCACCCGCTGATCCCGCGCAGCCCGCTCGCGTTCCTCAGGCCGCGTGCGCTCCGAGGAACGCGAGCGCCCGCGGCCAGGCGTCGGTCGCCGCCTCGGCCTGGTAGGTCTGCTCGTTCGCGTCGTTGAAGAAGGCGTGGCCCGCTCCCGGGTAGACGACGACCTCGACGTCCTTGCCCTCGGTCGCCTCGCGGATGCGCGGCACCTGCTCGACAAGGGGAGCGTCCTGATCGCCCAGGAACGCGAGCACCGGCACCTGCAGCGCGCCGAGCTCGTCGGCGGACGCGGTGACGTGCCCGTAGAACGGCACGGCCGCCGCCAGCCGCGGCTCGGCCAGCGCGAGCGCCCACGAGAAGGTGCCGCCGTAGCAGAACCCGGTGACGGAGACGCTGGTCGCGCCCTCCTGGCGCAGGAGCCGCTCGACGAGGGCGCGGAGGATCGCGACGGTGCGCGTCGCGTGCTCCGGAGTGAAGACGGGGGCGAAGAAGGTGCGCAGCTCGACCTGGCGCGGCAGGCGCCGCACCGGGTGGTCGTAGTCGGCGCGCTGCTCCTCGTCGAGCTGCTCGAGCAGGCCGCTGTCGGCCAGGAGCTCGGGGGCGACGACGCTGTAGCCCTCGGCCGCGTAGCGGTCGGCGACCGAGCGGATGTGCCCGTCGACCCCCCAGACCTCGTGGATCAGGATCAGCGCGCGGCCGCCCTCACCGCTGCGGTACACCGGTACGTCGTGCTCGGCCAGGGTCCAGGTCTCATCGCTCGTGGGCATGCTCGCACCCTAGCCCCGGACCCCGGGAGCACGCGTCGTCAGAAGTCGTACTCGCAGTTGCGGAGGTTCGCCACGTCCTCGGTGAGCGTCGGCTCCCCGCCGAGCAGGAACGCGTAGTTCTTCGAGTTGGAGGCCAGGAAGCGCAGCGTCGAGTCGTGCACGCAGTCGCGCTCGGTCAGCAGCACGGACGAGCCCAGGGCCGCCGCCGTCGTCGCTCCCGAGAGGGCGTCGGCGAAGGAGGACCCCGCGGCGAGGAAGACGCTGTCCTGCAGCAGCGACTGGGGGTAGGCGCTGTTCAGCTCGACGCTGGTCTCGTAGCGGTCGCGGCCCGCGATCCTCGAGACCGAGGGGGCGAGGCCGCGACGCGCGAAGTCCGCCACGTACGCGTCCCGGATCGAGGGGTCGCCGCCGAGGAACTCCACGTGCTCCGGCGCCAGGTCGCGCACCGCGGTCGCGGTCGCGGAGTCGGCGCCCGAGGTCGCACCGTCGACCAGCAGCACGGGCTGCGCACGCCAGCCGGCGATCGGCGCGGCCGACAGGGCGTCGGGGAAGTTCGTGCCGGTCGCGACGAACATGTTCGAGTAGGGGCCGGCGACGAAGGCGTCCGCGACGATCCGGCGGGAGGTGTCGTAGCGGTCCGTCCCGCCGATCCGCTCGGTGCCGCCGACGATCGAGCGGATCGCGGAGAGGACCCCGGGGCTCACGCTCAGCTCGCTGCCGACGACCACGACCCGCTCCGGGCGGAGGCGGCGGATCTCGTCGGAGACGACCCGAGGCAGGCGGTCGGGATCGGTGAGCAGGAGCGCGCCTCCGAGGGCGGCGGCGGCCGGGCCGGCGCTCAGCGCATCCGGCCAGTTCGCCCCGCTGGCCACGTAGAGCACCGGGATGCCCGGGGAGAAGTAGCCCGTCGCCTCCACCGAGGTCGCGTAGCGGTCCGATCCGGCGAGGCGGCCGGTGTACTGCTGGTAGTCGCTGCTCAGCGAGAGGTCGATCCCGGCGGCCGATCCGCCCACCGGGACGCGCACGTCGCCCGCGTCGCCCGAGCGGAGGACGTGGTCCCAGTAGCTGTCGTCGATCACGTCGTCGCGGCTCGACGCCCGGACGAGGTAGTCGCCGGGGACGACCTGCTGGAACGAGTACGGGTTGTCGCCGCCCGTGATCAGGTCGAGCTCGCCGGTGCGGAAGTAGCCGTCGGTTCCCGGGTCGCGGTACCAGATGTCGACGCGCTGGTCGCCCGCGACGCCGCTCAGGCGTCCCTCGAGCGACCCCAGCCGTGCGGTGCGCAGCTGCACGCCGGCCGCCGGGGCCTGGAGCGGCTCGGCGCTGCGGGCGACGGCGCTGCCGCCGGACCAGAGGTCGGCGTACAGGTCGGCGTTGTCCTTGATCAGCAGGTAGTAGGTCTGCCCGGCGGTGAGCCCGTCGATGCTGAAGGTGAGGTCGCCGGCGACGGAGTGGTTCCCGAGGAGCCCCGCCTCGCTCGACCAGACCTCGACGTTCAGGAGGGCGCCGCGGGGGGTGGTGGTCGCGATCGAGCCGTCGGCCTCCTCGACCACGACACGGCCGCTGATCGACGCCGCAGCGCTCGCACGGGCGGCGCTCGGCGCCTCGTCCGGCACGGCGGGCAGGGGGGACTCGGCGCTGGGCTGCCAGAGCGGCTGCCCCTCGGGGAGCACGATCGAGCGGGGCGCGTCGGAGGCGGCGACGGGGGCGGCCGACGGCGCGGCCGCCGATGCGGCGGAGGCGAGCGGGCTGGAGCTGATCGCCAGGGCGGCGACGAGGACCGCGGAGGCGGCGGACCTCAGAACGAGCGGGGACACGGCGGAGTGCCTGCTTCCAGGAGGAGGTCGCCCTGCGGTCGACCCGGCGGAGGGGATCGCGCTCATGCTAACGGCGGCCCGCGTCCCGTCGTCCTCCCCGATCAGGGGTCAGGAGACGGGCGGCGTGACCAGGATGTCGTCCCACTCCAGAGCGCGCTCGAACCGGAAGCCGTGCCGCTCGTAGAGGCGGCGGGCGTCGCTGCGCTTCAGCACGTCGAGGCGGAAGGGCAGGCCCGGCCTCGCCTCCTCCGCCATCACCCGGCGCAGGACGGCGCCGCCGACACCGCGGCCCTGCGCGTGCGGCGCCAGGTAGAAGTGCTCGATCCAGACCGCGTCCGGCTCGACCCGCGCGGCGATGCTCCCGGCGAAGGCGCCGTCGAGCTCGATCACCCGGGTGAGCTCGGGCCGGTAGCCGTCGAGGAAGCGGTGCCGCACGCGGTGCTCGTCGTAGCGGTCGAGCGTCTCGAGCGACGGGCGCATGACGACCGCGCGCAGCTCGGCGATCGCCGCGGCGTCCTCCGCGGTCGCGGGGCGGAGCGACCAGTCGGCGTCGTCGGCCACGGTCAGCGGCCGCGGGGCTTGCGGGTGCGCCGCACCGCCGGCGCGGACGCCTTGGCGCGGGCCGGCTTCTTCTTGCCGCCGCCGGCCCTCTCCGCCTTCTCGCGCGCCTCCCGCGCCTTCGCCTTGGCGGCCTTCGCCCGCGACTCGACCTTCGGCGTCGCGGCGGTTCCGCGCGTGGTGTTCGCGCTGCGGCCGCGGACGACTCCGATGAAGTCCTCGACGTCGTCGCCCTTGTCGTCCGTCACCCAGGCGAGGCGGACGGAGGAGGGAGCGACGCCGGTCACCGGCACCGCGGTGACGTCCTTGCGGCTGTGCACGCGCGCCACCGACTGCGGCACGATCAGCACGCCCACGCCGGCCGCGACCTGCTCGACCGCGTCGTCGAGGCCGGCCATGCGCGGCAGCGGGCGCCGCGAGCCGTCCGCGAGCTCCTCGGCGACCGCGGCCCACTCCGGCACGTCCTCCGGATCCTGGAGGAGGTGCTCGCCGGCCAGCTCGGCGACGTCGAGCTCGTCCGCGGCGGCCAGGGCGTGCTCGCGGCCGACGACGGCGACGGGCTGCTCGTCGTAGAGATGGATGGAGCTGAGGGCGGAGGAGGAGACGTCGCCGCGGACGAACGACAGCTGCGCGCGGCCGTCGAGCAGCGCCTGCTCCTGATCGCGCTCGGCGACGACGGTGATGCGCAGCGGGAGATCGGAGCGGCGCTGGCCCCAGACGCGGGTCCACTTGGTGGGGGTGACGCCGGGCACGAGGGCGACGGCGAGCACGGGGCCGGCGGGGACGGCGTCCTCGGCGTCGGAGTCGGCGTCGTCGGAGTCGTCGGCGTCGTCGACATCGCTGTCGTCGGAGTCGCTGTCCTCGGCGTCGAGATCGTCGGAGTCGAGGTGGTCGGAGTCGAGGTCGTCGGAGTCGCCGTCCTCGGAGGCGCCGTCCGTGTCGTCCGACTCGGTTCCGGCTCCGGCGCCGACCGCACCCGATCCGGCCGACGCGTCGTCCGCCGTCGCGTCCGCCCCGCCCTCCGGACGCCCCTCCGCCTCGGGAGCGGCCTGCGGGTCGACGGTCTCGGGCTGCTCGCTCATCCCCTCAGGGTAGGTGGTCCGCGCCGCGCCGGTAGGGTTGCCGCATGGCCAAGGCGACACAGACGATGAAGGCTGCGACCGCGGCGAAGAAGCTGCAGGTCTACCTGCCCGCGACCCCGGAGGAGTTCCAGGAGTCGGCGATCACGCGCGAGCAGTACGACGAGCTCGCCGCGAACCCGCCCGCCTGGCTCGTGCAGCTGCGCGAGGAGGGGCCGCACCCCCGCTCCGTCATCGCCTCCCGGCTGAACGTCTCCATCTCGGGGCTCGCCCGCGGCGGCGTCACCGAGGCGCTGACCACTCCCGAGATCCAGGCCCTGCTCGACGAGGTCCCCGAGTGGCTGCGCGTCGAGCAGAACCGCTACGCGGAGGTCCGCCGCGAGCAGGCCCGCATCAAGTCCGAGCGCGCCGCCAAGGCCGCCGACTGACCCCACCCCCGCCTGCAGGACCCCGATCCGGCGCGCGCGACGTGCGCTGCGGGCCGGAGCGGGATCCCGCCGAGGGGAGCCGCGCGGCTACTGGTTCGAGAACGCGGCGTCGAACGACGCGGTCGGGGTCCTCCAGAGCAGCGAGCGGATGAAGCCGACGGCCTCCTTCGCGCCGTGGAGGCGGTCCATCCCGGCGTCCTCCCACTCGATGGAGATCGGGCCGGAGTAGCCGATCGACTCCAGCGCGCGGAACGCGTCCTCCCACGGGACGTCGCCGTGCCCCGTCGAGACGAAGTCCCAGCCGCGGCGCGGGTCGCCCCACGGCAGGTGCGAGCCGAGCACGCCCGCGCGGCCGTTCTTCGGGCGCAGGCGGGTGTCCTTGCAGTCGACGTGGTGGATCCGGTCCTTGAAGTCGACGATGAAGCCGACCGGGTCGATGTCCTGCCACATCATGTGCGACGGGTCCCAGTTGAAGCCGAAGGCCGGGCGGTGACCGATCGCCTCGAGGGTGCGCACGCTCGACCAGTAGTCGTAGGCGATCTCGGACGGGTGCACCTCGTGCGCGTAGACCACGCCGTTCGCGTCGAACTCGTCGAGGATCGGGTTCCAGCGCGTCGCGAAGTCCTCGTACCCCTCGTCGATCACGGAGGCCGGCACCGGCGGGAACTGCGCCACGTAGGGCCAGATCTTCGAGCCGGTGAAGCCGACGACCACGTCCACGCCGAGCTTGCGGGCGACCCGCGCCGAGCGCTTCATGTCCTCGGCGGCGCGCTGCCGCACCCCCTCCGCGTCGCCGTCGCCCCAGGTGTAGTCGCGCACGAGTGCCTTGTGGCGGAAGTCGATCGGGTCGTCGCAGACGGCCTGGCCGGTGAGGTGGTTCGAGATGGCGAAGACCTCGAGGCCGTAGCGGTCGAGGATCTCCAGACGCGAGGCGGCGTAGGCGTCGTCCTCGTCCGCGCGCTTGAGGTCGAGGTGGTCGCCCGAGGCCGCGATCTCGAGTCCGTCGTAGCCCCACTCGGCGGCGAGTCGGGCGACCTCCTCGAAGGGCAGATCGGCCCACTGACCGGTGAACAGCGTCACGGGGTGGGTGGCGGGGTAGGTCTTCTCGTCGCTCATGCGGCGATCTCCGTCCGGTCGTCGGCGGTGGGCACGGTCACCCAGGCGCCTGTCTCGGCCGCGTCGAGCACGGCCTCGGTGATGCGCGCCGCGCGGAGGCCGTCGGCGAAGGTCGACAGACCCTCCACGTCGGCGCCCGCCACTGCGGCGTAGGTGTCGCGGGCGAACGCTGTGAAGGCGTCCTGGTAGCCCATCGGATGACCGCTCGGCACGATCGAGAGCCGGGCCGCATCGGGCGCGAGGATCGAGGCGTCGCGCGGCACCAGCAGGGCGCTGTCGCGCCGGCCGACCCACAGCGTCTCGGGGAGCTCCTGCTCGAAGCGCAGCGACTCCTCCAGCCCGGACACCTCGAGCACCAGCTCGTTGCGGTGGCCCGCGGTGACCTGCGAGACGAGGAGCGTGCCGACGGCGCCGCCCTCGAGCCGGACGATCAGGCCGGCCACGTCCTCGGTGCTCACCGGGCGGCCGCCGCGCTCGGCGTGGACGGTGCTCGTGATCGCGGCGAGCGAGTCGATCCGGTCGCCGGTGACGAACTCCAGCAGGTCGACCAGGTGCGAGCCGATGTCGCCGAAGGCGCGCGAGCGGCCGCCGGCGGCCGGGTCGACGCGCCAGTTGTCGTCGGAGGCGCCCAGCAGCCAGTCCTGGAGGTAGCTCCCGCGGACCGTGACCAGACGGCCGGTCTCGCCGGAGGCCACGCGGGCACGGGCCTCGCGCACCATCGGGTGGAAGCGGTAGGCGAACGGGACGGTCGCCACCACGCCGGCGGAGGACGCGGCCGCAGCGAGCGACTCCGCCTCCCGCAGCGTCGCGGCGAGCGGCTTCTCGCAGACCACGTGCTTGCCCGCCTCGATCGCCGCGAGCGCGAGTGCGGCGTGCGTGGCGTTCGGGGTGCAGACGTGCACGAGGTCGATGCTCTCGTCCTCGATCAGGGCCCGGGCGTCCGGGTAGGCGCGCTCGACGCCGAGCTCGGCCGCCGCCCGCTCGCCCTTCTCCGGGGTGGAGGAGGCGACTCCGGCGAGCACCGCTCCGGCGCTGCGGGCCGCGCGGCTGTGCACGGCCGCCATGAAGCCGCCGCCGAGCACGCCGACGCGCAGGGGCGCGGGCATCAGGAGAGGGTCGCTTCGGTCGGGTCCCAGCTCTCGGGCAGTGCGGGGCGGGGCGTCACGGAGCTGGTGACGAGGACCTTCTCGCCGGTCTCGGCGGCCTCGAGCAGCGAGAGCATCACGTCGGTGACGTGATAGGCGAGGTCTCCGGAGGCGGCCTCGGGGCGGTCGGCCCGGATCGCGCGGGCGAGCTCGAGCACGCCGGTGCCGCGGGAGGCGGTCGAGCCGGTCGCCGCGATGACCTCAGGCTCGGCGGACCCGCGGCGGTGCAGGGTGATCTCTCCGTCGTGCTGGTTCGGGTCGGGGAGGACGAGGGTGCCCTCGGAGCCGTTGATCTCGACGAAGCCGGTGCGCGGCAGGCTCGACTCGAAGCTCCACACGCCCTGGGCCGAAGCCCCGGACTCGAAGCGGAGCAGCCCGCCGATGTGCGTCGGGATGGTCACCGGGAACTCGGTGCCCTCCTTCGGGCCGGAGCCCACCACGCGGGTGGCGCGGGCCTGGGACGAGACGGCGGTGACGCTCTCGACGGGGCCGAGGTTCTGCACGAGCGTGGTGATGTAGTACGGGCCCATGTCCAGCAGCGGTCCGCCGCCCTCGGCGAAGAAGAACTCCGGGTTCGGGTGCCACGACTCGGGGCCGGGGCCCTGGAAGAGGGCGAGGGCGGAGAGCGGCGTGCCGATGGCTCCGCTCTCGATCACGCGCTGCGCCGTCTGGAGGCCCGCGCCCAGGAAGGTGTCGGGAGCGGTCGCGACGCGCAGCCCCTTGTCCTTCGCCAGCGCGAGCAGCTCGATCCCGCTGTCGCGGTCGAGCGAGAAGGGCTTCTCGGTCCACACGTGCTTGCCCGCCTCGACCGCGCGGCGCGCGACCTCGACGTGCGCGGCCGGGATCGTGAGGTTCACGACGATCTCGATGCCCTCGTGCGCGAGGAGCTCCTCGACGGTGCCGGAGGCGGGGACGCCGAAGGCCTCGGCCTGGGTCCTCGCCCGCTCGAGGTCGATGTCGGCGACGAAGAGCACCTCGAGGTCGGGGAAGACGGTGAGGTTGGTCAGGTACTGGGTGCTGATGTTGCCGGCGCCGATGACGCCGACGCCCACGCGGCCGGTGCCGCTCATGCGCCGAGCCCCGAGACGTAGCGGTGGGCCGACTCCAGGCCCTCGAAGATGTCGCCGGCGTAGGCGTCGAACTCCAGCACGGGCAGGGCCTGAGGAGCGGCGGCGAGGATCGCCGGGACGTCCATCGCGCCCTCGCCCGCGGGCAGCTGCTCCTGGGTGTCGGCCGAGATCGGGCCGTCCTTCACGTGCAGGAAGCGCACCTGGTCGCCGAGGCGTCCGAGCACCTCGACCGGGTCGTCGCCGCCGACGGCCGCCCAGTAGGTGTCGAGCTCGAGGACCATGCGCGGGTCGAGCAGGCCCGCGAGGTGCTCGAAGGCGCTGCGGCCGTCGACGCGGTTCTCGAACTCGAAGGCGTGGTTGTGGTAGCCGAGCACCAGGCCGCGGGCGGCGGCGGAGTCGACCAGCGCGTTCAGCTCGTCGGCGATGCGGGCGACGTCGTCCGCGGTGGTCCAGCGGGTCGGGTCGACGAAGGGGTCGATCACGGTCTCGACGCCGAGCGAGGCGGCCGTGTCGAGGATCTCGTCGACGGTGGCGTCGCCCTGCGGGCCGAGGAGGCGCGCGTGGGCGCTGGGAGCGCGCAGTCCGCTGGCCGGGAGCGCCGCGCGGTAGGCGTCGGCCAGGTCGACGAACCCGAAGAGCTCGACCGTGGTGAAGCCGATCGCCGCGAGGCGGTCGAGGGTGGCGGGCAGATCGGCCGCGAGCGGCTCGCGCACCGAGTACAGCTGGACAGAGAGGTCTGGGGGTGTGGCCACCGGTGGGGCTCCTGATCGCATCGGAAGGTGTGCCTCGAACCCTACGCGGACTTTTGCTCACGGACAAGCAAAACTAGCCCTGCGCGCCCGCCAAGTCGGGCACCCGCCGCACAGAAGCACGGGCGCTGTGGTTGACTCTGGCCATGTCCCCGCGCCGCCGCATCACCGTCAGCGCGGTCGGCGAGCTGCTGCTCCTGCTGGCCGACGGGGCGCCCCGGACGCGGGCCGACGTGGTCGCCGAGACGGGCCTGCCGCGCGCGGCCGTCTCCGCCCAGCTCGACGTCCTCACCGCCTCCGGCCTGGTCGCCCGGCAGGACGACGCCCCCTCCTCCGGAGGCCGCCCCGCCGCCCGCGTGGCCTTCGACCCCCGGGCGCGCAGCCTCCTCGCCGTCGACCTGGGCGCCGCGCACGCCGTCGTCGCCCTGACCGACCTCGACGGCACGGTCCTCGCCCGCCGCCGCGAGAGCATCGCCATCGCCGACGGCCCCCTCGCCGTCCTCGGCCACGCCCTCGACGTCGCCGCGGCCCTGCTCGGCCGGACTCCGGCGGCCGGCCCGCTCGCGGGAGTCGGCGTCGGCGTCCCCGGACCCGTCGAGCACGCGACGGGCCGCCCGGTGAAGCCGCCGATCATGCCCGGCTGGGACCGCTTCGACATCCCGGAGTTCGTCGGCCGCCGCCTCCCCGTGCCCGTCCTCGTCGACAACGACGTGAACCTGCTGGCGCTCGGCGAGCACGCCGACCACTACGCCGACGTCGACGACCTCCTCTACGTGAAGGTCTCCACCGGCATCGGAGCCGGGATCGTCAGCGGCGGCGCCCTGCAGCGCGGAGCCCTCGGAGCGGCGGGCGACCTGGGCCACGTGCAGGTCCCCGGCGACCGCGGCGAGGCCGACCTCGAGGCGATCGCGAGCGGCTCGGCGATCGCCCGCCGGCTGACCGAGTCCGGGATCGACGCCGCCAGCACCTCCGACGTCGTCACCCTGCTGACCGGCGGGGACCCCACCACCGTCGAGCTCACGCGCGCCGCCGGCCGCGACATCGGCGAGGTGCTCGCCACCTGCGTGAACCTCCTGAACCCGTCCGTCATCGTCGTCGGCGGCAGCATCGCCCAGGCCAGCCACGAGGTCCTCGCCGGGGTCCGCGAGGTCGTCTACCGCCGCTCCCTCCCCCTGGCGACCCGCGCGCTCGACATCGTGCAGGCCGCGGCCCAGGGCGGAGGCGTCCGCGGCGCCGCCCTGATGGTCCGGCGCCACCTCCTCTCCCCCGCGCACGTCGACGCCTTCCTCGACGCCTGAGCCGCCGGCGCGGGCCGTCGCGCCCCGGTGAGACGCCGCGGGTCGGCGTGCCGATTCGACCGGGCGCCGCAGGGGGCAGAGAATGAATCGGTGCCCGACCTGCAGCTCTCCTTCCCCTGGGAGACGCAGCCCGTCTTCACGGACGCCGAGCCCCCGCACCTCCGGAGGGTCGTCGCCGACTCCTCGGACCGCGTCGCCTGGCTCCGCGCCCGCTCGCGCGGCATCACGGCGACCGACGTCGCCCGCCTCTCCTCCCCCGCCGCGATCGGCAGGGCCGCGCTCGACAAGCTCTACGGCACCGGCTTCGGCGGCAACGCCTTCACCGACCACGGCCGCGCCCGCGAGCCCGAGATCGCCGCCTGGGTGCGGAGCGAGCACGCGATCGAGCCCAGCAGCACCCTCTTCCACGCGAGCCAGGAGCGGCGCCACCTCGCCACGCCCGACGGCATCGGCCTCCGCGAGGACGGCCGACTCGAGCTCTGCGAGATCAAGACCACGACGAAGCCGTGGCGGAGCATCCCGCGCCACTACCTGCGGCAGGTCTTCTGGCAGCAGTACGTCCTCGGCGCCGAGCGCACGCTCGTCGTCTGGGAGCAGCACCGCGACTTCGTGCCGATCGAGGGCGAGCCGAACTCCCGCTGGGTCGACCGCGACGAGGACGAGATCCACATCCTCGTGCGGCTGGCGGGGATGCTGATGGCCGAGCTGCACGAGCGGACGCGCGCCCGGTGACGGTCCTCCTCCTGCACGGCCTGGGCGGCGACCGCTCCCAGCCGCTGGGACTGCTGCGCTCCGCCCTCCCCGCCGGCAGCGAGGTCATCGCTCCGGACGTCCGCGCCCACGGCGCCTCCGAGCTGCTCGGCGCGCCCGACGACTTCTCCCTCGAGGCGCTCGCCGACGAGGTGATGGAGGAGGTCGTGCGCGCCGGAGCCGCGCACAAGCCGCTCACGGTGCTCGGCATCTCGATGGGCGCCGCGATCGCCCTGCGCCTCGCGGTCCGACGCGTGCTGCCGATCGACCGCGCCGTCTTCGTGCGCCCCGCCTTCACCGCCGAGCCGCTGCCCGAGAACCTCACCGTGTTCCCCGTCATCGCGCAGCTGCTGCACGACCACGGCGCGAAGCGCGGCGAGCGGATGTTCCGCGCCTCGGGCCTGTTCGCGCGCGCCGCCGAGGTGTCCCCCGCGTCGGCGGAGGCGCTGACACTGCAGTTCCGCTCCCCGCGCGCGGCCGAGCGCGCCGTCCGTCTCGCCCAGATCCCGCGGAACGCCGCCTACCGCGATTCCGGAGAGCTGGGCGAGGTCATCGCGCGCACCCTGGTGATCGCGGCCGAGCGCGACCCCGTGCACCCGGTCGAGGTCGCGGAGGCGTGGGCTAGGGCTCTTCCGGATGCGGACTGCGAGCGGGTGCCGTCGCGGGACGAGGGCTTCGCCGCTCAGCAGGACCGGATCCGCGGGCACGTCCGCGGCTGGCTCGCTCAGCGCTGAGGTCCTCGAGCGCGAGCACCAAGCCGACGAACGCGAGCCAGAGCACTGCGATCGCCGTCGCCACGAACTCGAGCGTGCCGCCGAGCCGCAGCCACACGCGCAGGAGCGACAGGATCCCGCCCGTCCCGGCGACGACCGCCACCGAGATCCCCGCGGCGAGCGAGAGCCGCGCGACCGCCGGGCGCCCCCGCACGGTCGCCAGCTGGAGCATCGCGGCGCAGGCGGCCCCGAAGCCGAGGACGGCGGCCGAGGTGTGGATGAGGTCCTGCCAGCGGAAGGCCGGCCCGACCGGCAGCGGGCAGCCCGCCGTGCAGGTCACCTGCGAGGCGAGCGCGAAGCAGGCGGCCGCCAGGAGGATCGCGCCCGCCGGGCGGAGGGCGGGGAGCAGGCGGGCGCGCACCGGCCAGGCGCCCGCGGCGATCAGCGCGCCGCCGGCCGCCACGAGCAGAAGAGCGGCCTCGAAGGCGCCCGCCGTCGGCAGGTCCGGCGCGCCCATCTCGCTGACGTAGACCCAGCGGCTGGTGCCGATGCTGATCCGGGCGGCCAGGAGGACCACGAGCCCGGCCAGGACCAGGAGGGCACCGCCGACCAGCAGGGTACGTCGGCGTCGCATCCCCTCATCGTGCCAGACCGGGCGCCCGCGGCTCCGCGCGCCAATCTTCTCCCGAGGGTGACACCCCCGTAACAGCGCCGACTCATTGCCTCGATTGACTGGTCGCGGCGTCGGATGCGGGGATCGGGGGCGACGTCCTCGGCACGCTCCACCCGCACGCCTCAGCGACAGGAAAGGCGACGATGCACACCAGCGCGCTCGGGCACGGCCTCGCGATCGGCGAGATCCCGGAGGAGGTCGTCCTCCCCGACACGATGACGGCGGCGGTGATCGACGCGCCGGGCGACGCCTCCGCCCTGCACCTGGCGACCGTGCCGACACCCTCCGCCATCAACGCCGAGTTCACCGTGAAGGTGGTCGCGGCCGGCGTGAACCCGCTCGACGCGAAGACGCGCGCGGGCCAGGGGGTCGCCTCGCAGATCGCCTCCTACCCTGCGGTCCTCGGCCACGACTTCTCGGGCGTCGTCGTCTCGAGCCCCTACCCGGCGCATCCGCTGCGGCCGGGCGACGAGGTCTACGGCTTCGTCATGGTGCCGCGCTACTCGGGCTCCTACGCGGAGTACGTCAGCGTGCCGAGCGTCTCCATCGCGCGGAAGCCGTCGACGCTCTCGCACGTCGAAGCGGCCGGCGTCCCGCTCGCGGCGCTCACCGCCTGGGGCATGGTCGTCGAGCTCGCCAAGGCGCACGAGGGCCAGCGGATCCTCATCCACGCCGGGTCGGGCGGAGTCGGCCACTTCGCGGTGCAGTTCGCCGCCTACTTCGGCGCCTCGGTGATCGCGACCGGCTCGACCCGCAACCTGCAGTGGCTGCACGAGCTCGGCGCCGCGCAGGTGATCGACCACACCGCCGAGCGCTTCGACGAGCTGCTGTCCGGCGTCGACGTGGTCATCGATCTGGTCGGCAACGTCCACGACGACACGGGCTCGCGCTCGCTGAGGGTCCTCCGCCCCGGGGGCCTGATCGTGAACGCGCCCACCGGGAGCTGGCCCGGGTTCTTCGAGGAGGCGGCCGCTGCGGGCGTGCGCGCCTCCACCTACCGCGTCGCTCCCGACGGGGCGACCCTCGGCGTGGTCTCGCGCCTTCTCGAGTCGGGCGACGTCCGCGTCTTCATCGACGGCATCTTCCCCCTCGCCCGCGCCTGCGAGGCGCACGAGCAGCTCGAGACGGGCCACACCCGCGGCAAGATCGTCCTCACCGTCTCCGAGGGCTGACCTCGGCGAGATGCCGCTCCGGTACGCCACGCGGAGCGTGTCGCGTACCCGGGCGGCGTCTCGCGGGGAGGGTCAGGAGAGAGAGCGCTCGAGGACGAAGTCGTCCTCCCAGCGGTCGCCGACGAGGAAGCGCTTGCGGCCGACGACCGCGAAGCCGTGCTTGGAGTAGAAGCGGTGAGCGCGCGCGTTCTCCTCGTTGACGCCGAGCCAGACGCCCGCGGCACCGTGAGCCCGCGCCTCCTCGAGGGTCGCGGCCATCAGCGCGGCCGCCGCTCCGGAGCCGTGCCGGCCGGGCAGGAGGTAGAACTTGCTGAGCTCGACGGTCGGACGCAGCCGGATCGCCGCGACGACGTCGGCGTCGGCGGGCTCCCCGCGCACGAGCATCGCGTAGCCGGTCAGCGCGCCGGAGTCGTCGTCGACCAGGAGCGAGCGGAGCGGATCGGCGAGGTGGTCGCGGAAGCGCTCGACCGAGAGCACGGTGCGCACGAACTCGGCCTTCGCCTCCGCGGTGGTGTGCGGCGGGCAGGCCAGCGGGAAGGTCGCGGCGGCCAGCTCGGCCAGGGCCTCGGCATCGGCGGCCGACGCGCGGCGGACGGTCACGGGAGGCGCGGCGGAGTGGAGCGGCGGATCACCGGTCCAGTATGCCGGGACGACGAAGGAGGGGGCCCGCCGAAGCGGACCCCCTCCTCACGTCAGTGCGTGCTCGGCTCAGGCCAGGACGTTGACGTCCAGCGGGATGCCGGGGCCGAAGGTCGTCGAGACGGCGGCCTTCTGGATGTAGCGGCCCTTCGAGGAGGACGGCTTGAGGCGGAGGATCTCGTCGAGCGCGGTCTTGAAGTTCTCCTGGAGCTGCTCCTCGGAGAACGCGGCCTTGCCCACGACGAGGTGCACGTTGGCGTGCTTGTCGACGCGGAACTCGATCTTTCCGCCCTTGATCTCGGTCACGGCCTTCGCCACGTCCGGGGTCACGGTGCCGGTCTTCGGGTTGGGCATGAGGCCGCGGGGGCCGAGCACCTTTCCGAGACGGCCGACCTGGCCCATGAGCTCCGGGGTCGAGACGGCGGAGTCGAACGAGGTGTACCCGCCCGCGACCTTCTCGATGAGCTCGGCGCCGCCGACCTCGTCGGCACCGGCGGCCAGCGCGGCCTCGGCGGCCGGACCGGTCGCGAACACGATGACGCGGGCGGTCTTGCCCGTGCCGTGGGGCAGGATGACCGTGCCGCGGACCATCTGGTCGGCCTTGCGGGGGTCGACACCGAGCTTGAGGGCGACCTCGACGGTGCTGTTGAACTTGGCGGAACCGGTCTCGCGGGCGAGCGCGACGGCCTCGTCGGCCGTGTAGAACTTGCCCTCTTCGAGCTTGGCCGCGGCGGCCCGGTAGGCCTTCGACTTCTGTGCCATGTTGTTTCTCCTTGAAACGAGAATGTGGTTCTAGAGCCTGGCGGGCTCTCCCACGGGGGTGATGGAGTTCTGGTGGTGCCGCGATCGCGGCCGTGCGTGCTGCTCGCGGGAGGCGGAGAGGTCCTGCGGAGGCGTTTCCGGACCGGGCGCGCGACCCCGCTGAGGGGCCGCCGTCGGGTTCTCGAGGCTTCCGCGGTGGGTCCGCGCCGGTGGGCGCGTCGCTCCCGCCGTCGAGCAGCGCGTCGCGCTACTCGACCGTGATGCCCATCGAGCGGGCGGTGCCGGCGATGATCTTCGCGGCGGCGTCGATGTCGTTGGCGTTCAGGTCGACCTGCTTCGCCTCGGCGATCTCGCGGACCTGCGCCTGGGTGAGCTTCGCGACCTTCACGGTGTGCGGGGTCGAGGAGCCCTTGGCGACGCCGGCGGCCTTCTTGATGAGCTCCGCCGCGGGCGGGGTCTTCAGCACGAAGGTGAACGAGCGGTCCTCGTAGACGGTGATCTCGACGGGGATGACGTTGCCGCGCTGCGACTCGGTCTGCGCGTTGTACGCCTTGCAGAACTCCATGATGTTGACGCCGTGCTGACCGAGCGCCGGACCGATCGGGGGCGCGGGGTTGGCCGCGCCGGCCTTGATCTGGAGCTTGATCAGGCCGGTGACCTTCTTCTTGGGGGCCATTCTGATTCCTTTTCTCAGGGTTCGAGCGGTCGGGGGCTCCCGGCCGCTCTCCCGCGCATCCGACGGTGCCGGATCGCGGTGGAGGAGGGTCGTCCGACGCGCACAGAGGCGGGCGCCGACACGAAAACCCGTACGAGCTTACACGAGCGGGGCCACCCCCGACAGGGCGGAGGAGGGGCCGACGCCCGGGTGCGCGTGGGGCGGTGCCGGAGGGAGCGCCGCCCGGAACGGCGAACGCCCCCTCCGACCTGCGGAGGGGGCGTTCATGCGCCGCGGAGGCGACGCGTCAGAGCTTGGTGACCTGGTCGAACGACAGCTCGACCGGGGTCTCGCGCTCGAAGAGCGAGACGAGCACGGTGAGCTTGCCGCTCTCGGGCTTGATCTCGCTGATCGAGCCGGGAAGACCCGCGAACGAGCCCTCCTTGATGGTGATGGTCTCGCCGATCTCGAAGTCGACCTCGGCGGGCAGCACGCGCTGGGCCTGCTTCTGGCCCTTGGCACCGGAGGTCTTCGAGGGGGCGACGTCCTTGATCTCGACGAGGCTCTTCAGCATCGTGAAGGCCTCCTCGAAGCGCAGCGGGGTCGGGTTGTGGGCGTTGCCCACGAAGCCGGTGACGCCCGGGGTGTGGCGGACGACCGACCACGAGTCCTCGTTGAGGTCCATGCGCACCAGCACGTAGCCGGGGATGCGCACCCGGGTGACCATCTTGCGCTGGCCGTTCTTGATCTCGACCACGTCCTCCATCGGGACCTGGACCTCGAAGATGTAGTCCTCGGCCTCGAGCGAGACCTTGCGGTTCTCGATGTTCGACTTCACGCGCTTCTCGAAGCCGGCGTAGGAGTGGATGACGTACCACTTGCCCGGCTTGCCGCGCAGCTCGGTGCGGAAGGCCTCGTACGGGTCGATGTCGGCGAGGTCCTCACCGGCGGACTCGGCGTCCTCGGCGGCGACCTCGGCCTCGTCCTCGACGGCCTCGAGGGCCGCTTCGGCCTCCTCGACGGTGTCGATGTGCGCGGCCTCGTCGACGGCGGAGTCGGCCTCGGGGTCGTCGACGGAGCCGATGGCGTCCAGCGCTGCCTCGAGGTCGGAGGCGAGGTCGTCCTCGGACTCGTTCTCGTCGATGATGCTCAGCGCACCCTGCTCGGCGGGCTCGACGGCATCCTCAGCCTGCGACTGGACGTCGCCCTCCTGCTCCTCCTCGACCTCCGACGACTGCTCGGCAGCCGTCGCCCAGTCGACGTCGTCGCGGTTTCTGTCAGACACTCGTCACAACTCTCTCTCGATCGATCGGTCGCGCCCCTCGGGGCGCGTCCCGCTGTCGCCGGCACCCTCCGCTCGCGCGGCCCGGATGCTCTCGGGTCAGGCGGCGGGTGTGCCGAACACGTACGTCACGGCCAGGGCGAACACCCAGTCGAGGAAGGACACCAGCGCCATCATGATGACGACGAAGATCAGCACGACCACGACGTAGTTGCCCAGCTCCTTGCGGGTGGGCGTCACGACCTTCTTCAGCTCGGCGATGACCTGCCGGATGAAGAGGGCGATGCGCGCGAACGGGTTGCGCCGCGCGGCTCGCTGCTGATTGGCGATCGCGACGACGTCCTCGCTCGGCTCGTCGACTGCTTTCCCGGCCACCTGCACGCACCTTTCCCGCACCGGAACCTCCGGTGTGGCCGACCGCCCGTCATGGGCGGCCCTGGACCGATGACCGCAGCGTCGCGGGGACCGCGTGCGACGGGCATCGATGTGCAGGGCGGACAGGGCTCGAACCTGCAACCTGCGGTTTTGGAGACCGCTGCTCTACCAATTGAGCCACCGCCCTATGGATGCCGTTGCGAGCATCCGAGGAGGAGACCGACCCGCCGCCCCACCGCCGCGACCCTCGCGGGCGCTGTGGATGAGGGCAGAGATCGACTACCTCGGACGAGTGTACGTGGACCCGCAGGGCGTGTCCAGCCGAGCGGCGGGGGGCCTCGGAGCCCCGTGCGCGCGCAGGATACGCTGGCCGTCGTGTCCTCCACCACGCGCATCTCCGCCCGCATCGCCGCCATCGCCGAGTCCGCCACTCTGAAGGTCGACGCCAAGGCGAAGGCCCTCCAGGCCCAGGGCCGCCCGGTCGTGTCCTACGCCGCCGGCGAGCCCGACTTCCTCACTCCCGAGCACATCGTCGAGGCCGCCTCGGCCGCCGTGCTCGACCCGAGGAACTACCGCTACACCCCCGCGGCGGGCCTCCCCGACCTCCGCGCTGCCATAGCTGAGAAGACGGCGCGCGACTCCGGATGGGCCGTCGACCCCTCGCAGGTCGTGGTCACCAACGGCGGCAAGCAGGCCGTCTACCAGGCCTTCCAGACCCTCCTCGACGACGGCGACGAGGTGCTGGTGCCGACCCCGTACTGGACCACCTACCCCGAGGCGATCAAGCTCGCCGGCGGCGTGCAGGTGGACGTGTTCGCGGGCGCCGACCAGGGCTACCTGGTCACGGTCGAGCAGCTGGAGGCCGCGCGCACCGAGCGCACCAAGGTGCTCCTGTTCGTCTCCCCCTCCAACCCCACCGGCGCCGTCTACTCGGCCGAGCAGACCCGCGAGATCGGCGAGTGGGCCGAGGAGCACGGCCTCTGGATCATCGCCGACGAGATCTACCAGAACCTCGTCTACTCCTCCGGCGACCAGGACGACGCGAGCCCGCTCGAGCACGCGACCTCGATCGTCGAGGCGGTGCCGGCCCTGCGCGACCGGACGATCCTCGTCAACGGCGTCGCGAAGACCTACGCGATGACCGGCTGGCGCGTCGGATGGATGGTCGGCCCGGCCGACGCGATCAAGGGCGCCTCGAACCTCCAGTCGCACCTCTCGAGCAACGTCTCGAACATCTCGCAGCGCGCCGCGATCGCCGCCCTCACCGGCCCGCAGGAGCCGGCCGAGGAGATGCGCCTGGCCTTCGACCGCCGCCGCCGCACCATCGTCGCCGAGCTGAACGCGATCGACGGGATCGAGTGCCCCACCCCCGGCGGCGCGTTCTACGTCTACCCCGACGTGAACGGGCTCCTGAACCGCGAGTGGAACGGCACCACCCCGACGACCTCCCTCGAGCTCGCCGACCTCATCCTCGAGCAGGCCGAGGTCGCCACCGTCCCCGGCGAGGCCTTCGGACCGAGCGGCTACCTCCGCCTGTCCTACGCCCTCGGCGACGACGCGCTCCTCGAGGGCGTGCGCCGCCTGCAGCGGCTCTTCGGCACCGATTAGCCCTCCTCCTGCGTCGTCGATCGGCCGCGATCGGCTCGACGACGGGGGTGCGTCGCAGAGAGCGGGATGCGCAGCGCGGATGACGATCCGCCGACACGCGGATCGCCGATCGCCGCTCGACCGTGCCGCACGGTGACGGCGGGTACTGCGACGCGCCAGTCCGACAGGTGAGGGGTGCCTGGCATCTCGGGGCGGGGAGGGCAAGAGGGAGGCGGAAATCGGGGATCACTGTCGCCGGAGGGGTGCGACAGGGCACGCTGTGACGATGAGCGAAGACCACGCCGTCCGAGTCCGCGACCTGCGGAAGGACTACGGGGGCGCTCCGGCGGTCGCGGGAGTCTCCTTCGACATCCACCGGGGCGAGACCTTCGCGCTCCTCGGCCCCAACGGCGCCGGGAAGTCGACGACCATCGAGATCCTCGAGGGCTACCGCGACCGCTCCGGCGGCGAGGTGTCGGTGCTCGGGGTCGACCCGCGCCACGGCGACCTGGCGTGGAAGGCGCGTCTGGGGATCGTCCTGCAGTCCAGCGGCGAGTCCGGCAACGCGACGGTGCGCGAGCAGATCGCGCACTTCGCCAGCCTCTATCCGCGACCGCGCGACGTCGACGAGACCATCGAGGCCGTCGGGCTGACGTCCAAGGCCCGCTCGCGCATCGGGCGCCTCTCCGGCGGCCAGCGCCGCCGCGTCGACGTCGCCCTCGGCATCATCGGCCGTCCCGAGCTGGTGTTCCTCGACGAGCCCACCACGGGATTCGACCCCGAGGCCCGCCACTCCTTCTGGGACCTGATCGCTCTGCTCAAGAGCGAGGGCACGACCATCCTGCTCACCACCCACTACCTCGACGAGGCCGCCCGCCTCGGCGACCGCGCCGCCGTGATCTCCGGCGGGCGGCTCCTGGCCATCGGCCCGATGAGCGCGATCGGAGGGGACGAGGCGCGCGTCCCGATCGTGCAGTGGCGCGAGGACGGCGTGCTGCACCGGCTGCGCACCACCGAGCCCGCCCGGACCGTCGCCGAGCTGCACGCCCGGATCGGGGAGCCGACGGCGCTCGAGGTCGTCCGCCCCAGCCTCGAGGACATCTACCTCGACCTCATCCGCGAGGACCGCGACGCGGTCGACCTGATCGGAGAGCCCGCGTGACCGCCGTCGCCACCCGCCCCCGCACCCTCTCCACCGGCCCGGGACGCACCGTCCGCCTCGGACTCGCCCGCGCCCGCTACGAGATCCGCTCGTACTTCCGCGCTCCGGACCAGGTGTTCTTCACCTTCCTCTTCCCGGTGCTGCTCCTGACGATCTTCTCGGTCGCGTTCGGCGACACCGCGGTGATGCAGGCGAACCCGCAGGACCCGGGCATCCCGATGGCCGAGTACTACGTGCCGGGCCTCGCCGCGGCCGGGATCCTGCTCTCGGGCGTCCAGAACCTGGGCGTCGACATCGCGGTCGAGCGCGGCGACGGCACGCTCAAGCGCCTCGCGGGGGCACCGCTGCCGGTCTTCAGCTACTTCATCGGCAAGTTCGGCCAGGTGCTCGTGACGAGCCTCGCGCAGACGGCCCTGCTGCTCCTCGTCGCGGCGACGGTGTTCTCGGTCGAGCTGCCCACCGACAGCGGGCGCTGGGCGACCTTCGCCTGGGTCTACCTGGCAGGAGTCGCGACGTCGGCCATCCTCGGCATCGCCGTCTCCGCGCTGCCCCGCTCGGGCAAGAGCGCGACCGCCGTGATCGTGCCGCCGCTGCTCGTGCTGCAGTTCATCTCGGGGTCGTACCTGTCGTTCACGACGCTGCCGGACTGGCTGCAGAACACGGCGAGCGTCTTCCCGCTCAAGTGGATCGCGCAGGGCATGCGCGCCGTGTTCCTGCCGAGCGGGTTCGAGGAGGCGGAGGTGAACGGGTCGTGGGACCTCGGCGGCGTCGCGCTGGTGCTCGGTATCTGGCTCGTCGTGGGGCTCGTCGCCTGCCGCTTCGGCTTCCGCTGGATCCGCCGCGACAGCTGAGCCGGAGGAGGCCGCGGCCGGAGGGCGCGCGTCCCCGCGAGCGCGGGGCCTGCGCGCGCAGACCGCGCGGACTCAGACCGCGGTGCCGACCACGACGGGCTCGGGGTGCAGCAGCACGCCGAACTCCGCCAGGACGCGGCCCTGGACGTACCGGGCGAGCTCGGCGACCTGTTCGGCCGTCGCTCCTCCGCGGTTGGTCAGGGCGAGGGTGTGCTTGCTCGACACGGCGGCCCGCGAGCCGGGCAGGGCGAAACCGCGCGAGACGTCGGCGTGCTCGATCAGCCACGCGGCGCTGAGCTTCACCAGGCCGTCGGCGCGGGGAGGCACGGGCAGCCCGACGGGCGCTCCTGCCTCGACCGCGGCGAGCGGGGTGATGACGGGCGCCTCCGCCGTCGGCTCGACCGGCCAGCGCGGCGCCTCGGGCGGCAGGGAGTCGGCGAACGCGCTCGTGACGAGGGGGTTGGTGAAGAAGGAGCCGGCGCTCGCGGTGTCCGGGTCCTCCGGATCGAGGACCATGCCCTTGCCCGCACGCAGCGCCAGCACGGTCTCGCGCACCCGCGCGAGCGGCACGCGGTCGCCGAGCGCGACTCCGAGCGCCGACGCCAGCTGACCGTAGGCGACGGGAGTGCCGTCGCCCTCGGCGCCGACCTCCTCGAGCGCGAACTCGACGGCCAGCACCGCGCCCCGGCGGCCCTGCTTGATCACGGAGGTGCGGTAGGCGAACTGCAGCTCCTCCGCCGTCAGCCGGACGGGCTCGCGGGCGCCCTCGTCGAGGAAGTCGATCGCGACCAGTGTGTCCGAGAGCTCCTGGCCGTAGGCGCCGATGTTCTGCACCGGCGACGCCCCGACCGTGCCGGGGATGCCGCTGAGGGCCTCGAGGCCCGCCCAGCCGCGCTCCACGGTGGTCGCGACGAGGCCGTCCCACGACTCGCCCGCCTGCACCCGCAGGAGCACGCGCCCCGGCTCGTCGGAGGGGAGCCGCTCGACGCCGGTGGTGCGCACGCGCACGACCGTGCCCTCGATCCCGTCGTCGCCCACGAGGAGGTTGGAGCCGCCGCCGAGCAGCAGCCACGGCTCGTCGTCCGACCACAGGCCGACGAGCGTCTCGACCAGCTCCGCCTCGGTGGCGGGCTCGACGAGGCGCTCGGCGGGTCCGCCGACGCGGAGGGTGGTCAGGGCGGAGAGCAGCGGCGCGGAGGTCACGCGAGTCGGACCCGGGCCTGGGCCTTGCCGAGGACGGACTGGCCCTCGACCGAGACGGCGAGGTCGACGCGGACCCAGCCCTCCTCGGCGTTCACAGCACCGATCCTGGCGACCACGTCGATCGCGGCGCCGTCGCGCGGGTCCACCACGACAGGGCGGGTGAAGCGCACCTGGTAGTCGACCACGCGTCCGGGGTCGCCGACCCAGTCGACGACGACCTGCACCGCGGTGCCCATCGTGAGCATGCCGTGCGCGAGCACGCCGGGCAGGCCGACCTCGGCGGCGACGTCGTCGCGGTAGTGGATGGGGTTGAAGTCGCCCGAGGCGCCCGCGTAGCGCACCAGGGTGCCGCGGTCGATCGGGAAGCGGCTCTCGGCGACGACCTGGCCGACGCTCAGCTCGGCGAGGGCGGGCAGTGCGGTGCTCATTCGTCTCCCCTGACCACGAGGGTCGAGATCGCGGTGACGACGTGCTCGCCGCTCGCGTCGACCATGCGGGACTCGGTGGTGACCATCGAGTGGGCGCCGAGCTTCTTGATGGCGGCGACCGAGAGGGTCGCGGTCAGCTCGTCGCCGGCGACGACCGGACGGGACAGCACGAAGCGCTGGTCTCCGTGCACGACGCGGCTGAAGTCGATCCCGCCGTCGGGCTCGGCGAGCAGCTGCTGGAGCGTGAACTCCTGCACGACGACGGCGAAGGTGGGCGGAGCGACGAGGTCGGGGTGCCCGGCGGCGCGGGCGGCTTCGACGTCGTGGTGCAGGGGGGAGGTCGCGGAGACGGCGCGGGCGAACTCGCGCACCTTCTCGCGCCCCACCTGATAGGGCTCCGTGGGCGCGAAGACGCGCCCGACGAGTTCGGGGTTCACTGGCACCCGGCCATACTAGGCGCTGCCGTCGCGGGGCCCTCGGGGCTCCGGAGGCGCCGCCGGTGGTCACCCGGGTATGACCACCGGCAATTTCCCATCCGTGTATGGCTGACCCGCGGCCGAACTTCTCCGAAGCTGGCGGGCATGTCGACACCCACTCCCGAGCGCGACTGGGCGACCTACGCCCGCGAGCTCGGCACCAACATGCACCGGGCCCGCATCGCCAAGGGCGCCAGCCAGGAGCGGATCGCCCACGCGGCCGGGCTCGCGGGCTACACCTACCAGAAGTTCGAGAAGGGCGAGTCGAAGCCCGGCTCGCCCGCGAACCCCACGCTGCACACCCTCCTCGCGCTCTGCGAGGCGCTCGAGATCGAGCTGACGGACCTCCTGCCGCCCGACCCGCCGCGCACCTCACGAGGCGCCGAGTAGCCGGAGCACCGCGCCGGCCAGCCGCGACCCCGAGCTGAGATCGAGGTCGACCTCGCCGAGCCCGTCGGCCTCCAGGCGGAGCCTGTCCTCCCCCGACTCCCCCGGGCGGCACAGGGAGACGTGCACCGTCGCGCCCGCGGCCCCGTCTCCACGCGCCCAGAGCACCACCGGGAGCGAGCTCGCCGCGGAGCGGTGCAGCCGCTCCCCCGCCGCGACCAGCTCGTCGTGCTCGCCCGCGCACCAGCGCGGGCACCCCTCGTCGTTCCTGCCGTCCATCCGCTCCTCCACGTTCCGCACCCCTCGGTCGAGGAGACCAGCCCACCAGGCGGTACCGACACCGAGGGCCCGCCGCGCCCCGATCCCGACCGGGGTGTGGACAGGAGACGGTCGTCCGCCCGTTGTGGAGGAGCGAGGACCAGGGTCCCATACGCAGGTGGTGCCGCCAGGGGTCCGGCACGAAGCACCGGCGCGGTGTCAGCGGTGGACGATCAGCCAGGTCGCGATCGCCGTGGTCGAGCCCGTGTTGACCATGCGGTGCGGCCGCTCGCACGGGAACGTGATGGCGTCGCCCGGCCCGAGGACGACCGACTCGTCCTCGAACTCGACCGTCAGCTCTCCGAGCGTCACCGTCCCCATCTCGAACCCGTCGTGGCGGAGCAGCTGCCGGTGCGCCGTCGAGGTCGAGCCCGGCGGGTAGGTCGACTCGAAGAAGTCGACGGCGTCCAGCGGACGCGGCGCCAGACGGCGGAACAGCACTCCGCCCTCGAGCGCCACGGGCGCCGACTCGCGCGCCCGGACGACCGCGGTCTCGACCGGCGCCGACGCGCCCTGGTCGAACACGGCGGACAGCGGGACCCCCAGCGCGTCCACGAGGGCGATCAGCCGGCCGACCGAGGGCTGCATGGCTCCGCGCTCGATCTGCGAGACGGCGCTCACGGAGATGCCGAGTCGCCCGGCGAGTGCCTTCAGCGACAGGCCCGCCGAGAGCCGCAGCTCCCGCAGCCGGGCGCCGAGTCCGGCCCCGTCCGCGATCGCCCGGGCGGCCGCCTCGTCGGGCGCGGTGTCGTCGGAGGGCATGGCCCGTCCCCTCTCGCGGATCGTCACACAGCCGTAACGGAGCCGAAACGAGCGGCGGCCTCCCGACTCGTAGCGTGGCCCGCGTGAAGTGATCACTTCACTCGGAACGCTCTCCGCGACGCCCCGCCTCCTCGGCCGGACGTCCCGACCACCCTGACACATCCGCTCCGTGCCGCTCTGCGCACGACCGCCCGAGAGGTGGATCCACCCATGTCCGACCGAGTCACCGCACCCCGAGTCAACGCTCCTCCCGTCGATCCGGATCCCGCCGCCGCGGCGAGCGCCGGCTACGACGACCGCCTCTCCAACGAGGACCTCGCCCCGCTCCGGAAGCAGCGCTGGTCGAGCTACAACATCTTCGCGTTCTGGATGTCGGACGTGCACAGCGTCGGCGGGTACGTGACCGCGGGCTCGCTCTTCGCGCTGGGCCTGGCCGGCTGGCAGGTGCTCGTCGCCCTGGTGGTGGGCATCGTGATCGTGCAGGTCTTCTGCAACCTCGTCGCCAAGCCCAGCCAGGTCACCGGCGTGCCCTACCCCGTCATCAACCGCGCGATCTTCGGCATCCGCGGCGCGAACATCCCGGCGATCATCCGCGGACTGATCGCGATCGCCTGGTACGGCGTGCAGACCTACCTGGCGGCGCAGTCGCTGAACATCGTCTTCCTCAAGTTCTTCCCGGGCATGGCCGCCCTGAACACGCCCGAGGCGTCGTTCCTCGGCCTCTCGGCCCTGGGCTACCTCTCCTACGCGATCCTCTGGGTCGCGCAGGCCGCGCTGTTCTGGCGGGGCATGGAGTCGATCCGCCGCTTCATCGACTGGGCGGGACCGGCGGTCTACGTGGTGATGCTCGTGCTGGCCGTCTACCTGGTGTCGCAGGCGGGCTGGGAGAACATCTCGCTCACCCTCGGCTCCGGCGAGCCGCTCGACCTCGCCGCCGCTGTGCCGGTGATGATCTCGGCCGTCGCCCTGGTCGTCTCCTACTTCTCGGGCCCGATGCTCAACTTCGGCGACTTCTCCCGGTACGCCCGCAGCTACGGCGCCGTGAAGCGCGGCAACCTGCTCGGCCTCCCGATCAACTTCCTCTTCTTCTCCCTCCTCACCGTGATCACCGCCTCGGCGACCGTGCCGGTCTTCGGCGAGCTGATCACCGACCCGATCGAGACCGTCGAGCGGATCGACACCTGGTTCGCCGTGCTCCTCGGCGGGCTCACCTTCGTCATCGCGACGATCGGCATCAACATCGTCGCCAACTTCATCTCCCCCGCGTTCGACTTCTCGAACGTCAACCCGAAGAAGATCAGCTGGCGGATGGGCGGCATGATCGCCGCCGTCGGCTCGGTGCTGCTCACCCCGTGGAACTGGTACTCGAACGACACCGCCATCCACTACACGCTCGGCATCCTCGGCGCGCTGATCGGACCGCTGTTCGGCGTCCTCATCGCGGGCTACTACCTGATCAGCCGCCAGCGCGTCTGGGTGGACGACCTCTACACGATGAGCGAGAAGGGCCGCTACTGGTTCTCGCGCGGCTTCAACCCCAACGCCGTCTGGGCGACCGTGATCGGCGGAGTCCCCTCCGTCGCCTCGGTGCTCGTGCCGCGCTGGATCGCGGAGGCGGGAGGCGCGGAGTTCACCTGGCTCGGCGACTACAGCTGGTTCCTCGGCTGCGGGCTCGGATTCGTCGCGATGGCCGTGCTCGAGCGGCGCGCGCCGCGGATCGGGCGCCTCGACGAGGACCTCGAGCACGTCAGCGACGGCTCGACCGTCTGATCCGGCCGGCACGGAGGAGGGATCCGCCCCGGCCGCTCCGCATCCCGCGGACCGGCGGCCGGGCGGGTCCCTCCCCCTCCCGGCACCCGAACCGAGGAACCACCATGCGCATCACCGTCGTCAACCCGAACACCAGCACTGCGATGACCGCGGCGATCGGCCGGGCCGCCCGCTCCGTCGCCTCGCTCGGCACCGAGATCACGGCCGTCACCCCGCCGATGGGTCCGGCGTCGATCGAGAGCCACTACGACGAGGCGCTCGCCGTGCCCGGCGTCCTGCACGAGATCGCCCGGGCGGAGGCGGCCGGCTGCGACGGCGCGGTCATCGCGTGCTTCGGCGACCCGGGCGTCGACGCCGCGCGCGAGATCGCGAGCGGCCCGGTCGTGGGGATCGCCGAGGCCGCCATGCACATGGCCGCGCTCGTCGGCCGGGGCTTCAGCGTGGTCACCACGCTCTCGCGCACGAGCGGCCGCGCCTGGGACATCGCCCGCCGCGCCGGGTTCGGCGACGCCTGCCGTCAGGTGCGCGCCTGCGACATCCCCGTGCTCGAACTCGACGACCCCCGCTCCGACGCCCGCCGCGCGATCCTGGCGGAGTGCGCCGAAGCGCTGGCCGTCGACGGGTCCGACTCGATCGTTCTGGGCTGCGCGGGCATGGCCGACCTGTGCCGCGACCTCTCACGGGAGCTGGGCGTGCCCGTGATCGACGGCGTCGCCTCGGCGGTGCGCCTGGTGGAGGGGCTCGTCGCGATGGGCGTCAGCACCTCGCGGCGCGACGAGTACGCCGCGCCGCGGACGAAGGCGATGGCGGGGCTGCTCGCTCCGTTCGAGCGGGTCTGAGGTTCCACGTCCCGTGCAGTCGGGCGTTCTGCCGGACCCCCGACCCGGACCCACCTGCGAGGATCGGGGGATGAGCGTCCTCCGCGATCTCGGCCTCGGTGCCCGGCTCTTCCTCCGCGGCTTCCGCACCTGGGTCCGCTCGCCGCGGGCGATGCTCCTCGGCGCGATCCCGCCCCTGATCGTCGGCCTGGTCTTCGTCGGCGTGCTGGTCCTGGTGCTCACGCGGGTGCAGGACGCGGTGACCGCGCTCACCCCGTTCGCTGGCGGCTGGGACGAGGGCACGGCCGCCACCGTCCGCCTGGTGCTCTCGATCGCGGTGGTCGGCGCCGTGCTCGCCCTCGGCGTGGTCCTCTTCGCCGCGGTGACCCTGCTGGTCGGCGACCCCTTCTACGAGCGGATCTGGCGGCGGGTCGAGGACGACCTCGGCGGCGTGCCCGACGAGCGCGAGACCACCTTCTGGCAGGGGGTCGGCCGCGGCCTCCGCGACTCCGCCGTGCTGGTCGCCACCTCCCTCGGGATCGGCGTGGTCCTGGTGCTGCTGGGCCTGGTGCCGCTGGTCGGCTCGATCGTCGGCCTCGTCGCGGGCGCCCTGGTCGGCGGGAGGGCCCTCGCGCTCGAGCTGACCGGGTTCGCGGGCGACGCCCGGGGGCTCTCCCTCCGCGACCGCCGCCGCCTCCTCGGCGAGCACCGCGCGGTCTCGCTCGGCTTCGGCATCGCCGTCTACCTGGCGTTCCTCGTCCCCGGGGGCGCGGTCGTCGCCACCCCCGCCGCGACGGCCGGCGCGACCCTCCTGCTCCGGACCCTGCGGGGCGAGCCGACCGAGCGGCCGGCCGCCTGACACCGCTTGGCCGCCGCCCGGCTCTCCCCTAGACTCGCCGCGTGCGCACGTCGATCCGAAGCCCCTGGTGGCCCGCCTCCTAGGCGGACCGACGCGCAGACCCCTCGCACGCGACCGCCTCCTCCGGGCGGTCGTTCTGCATGTCAGGGCCCGGGTGGGGCACGACCCGATACAAGGACCACGATGACCTCGCTCCTCTCCCGCATCCTCGCCTCCGACGGGACGCTGCCGTTCGCGGTGGTCCTCCGCCAGGGCCGCGACGCCGTCGACGTGTTCACGGGCGACGTGCTCGACGTCGAGGGCCTGGCCGACATCCCGCTCGACGGCGACGACGTGCTGACCCTCGTGCCCTACCGGCAGGTGCGCGAGCGCGGCTTCGCGGCGAAGGACGACGGAGCCCCGCTGCGCAACCTCGTGGTGCGCGAGCGCGAGAGCGTCCCCCTGGCCGAGGTGCTGCGGCTGCTGCCCGAGCGGGAGATCCCGGTCGAGGAGCGCGGCTTCGACGTGCCGGACGACGAGTACGCCGACATCGTCCGCCGGGTGATCGAGGACGAGATCGGCCGCGGCGAGGGCGCCAACTTCGTCATCAACCGCGCCTTCGTCGCGCAGACCGACGCGCCGCCCGTCGAGGCGGTCCTGGCCTGGTTCCGCCGCCTGCTCACCGACGAGTCCGGCGCGTACTGGACCTTCGCGATCCACACCCCCGGCGTCGACGGCGCGCAGACGGTCACCGCCGTCGGCGCGACCCCCGAGCGCCACGTCTCGGTGCGCGACGGCGTCGCCATGATGAACCCGATCAGCGGCACCTTCCGCCACCCCGCGGCCGGACCCACCGGGGAGGAGGTGCTCGCGTTCCTCGCCGACGTCAAGGAGAGCGAGGAGCTCTTCATGGTCGTGGACGAGGAGATGAAGATGATGAGCGCGGTCTGCCCGGACGGCGGCCGCATCCTCGGGCCGTTCCTCAAGCAGATGTCGCGACTCAGCCACACCGAGTACCTGCTCGAGGGCCGCACCGGACTCGACGTGCGCGAGGTCCTGCGGCTGACGATGTTCGCGCCCACGGTCACCGGCTCGCCGATGGAGAACGCGTGCGCCGTGATCGCCGAGTACGAGAAGGAGCCGCGCGGCTACTACTCCGGCGTGCTCGCCCTCTTCGAGCCGGAGGAGCACGGCTACACGGTCGACGCCCCCATCCTCATCCGCACCGCCTACCTCCGCGCGGACGGCCGCCTCACCGTGCCGGCCGGCGCGACGCTCGTGCGCCACTCCACCCCCGAGGGCGAGGTCGCCGAGACGCGGGCGAAGGCGTCGGGCGTCCTCTCCGCCCTCGGCCTGCTGCCGCACCGCGAGGTGCCGCCGGCCCTCGACCTGAACGCGCAGCCGGGCGTGCAGGAGGCGCTCGAGGCGCGCAACGAGCGGCTCGCCTCGTTCTGGCTCCGGCCCCAGGCGCCCGAGCACATCGCCGGCCTCGCCGGGCACACCGCGCTGATCGTCGACAACGAGGACCAGTTCACGACGATGCTCGCCCACCAGCTGCGCCACCTCGGGATGGACGCCCGGGTCGAGCGCTGGTCGGAGGTCGCCGACGTGCTGAGCGACGACCTCGTCGTCTTCGGCCCCGGCCCGGGCGACCCCCGCGACGACTCCGACCCGCGGATCTCGCACCTGCGCTCGCTGATGACCACCCGCCTCGAGGCGGAGCGGCCGATGCTCGCCGTCTGCCTCAGCCACCAGATGCTCTCACTGCTGGCGGGCCTCCCGGTCGAGCCGCTGCCCGCGCCCCGCCAGGGCGTGCGCCTGGCGGTGGACGTGTTCGGCGAGGACGCCGCGATCGGCTTCTACAACACCTTCTCCTCCGTCGCCCCCGGCGTCGCGCGCACGCCCCGGCTGGGGCTCGAGGTGTCGGTCGACCCGGAGACGGGAGTGGTCAACGCCCTCCGCGGCGAGCACGTCGCGTCGGTGCAGGGGCACCTGGAGTCGGTGCTCTCCTCCGACGGCCTGCGCACCCTGGAGCGGCTGGTCCGCACCGCGACCGCTCAGCCCGCGCGCGCATGAGCGGCCTGCGGCTGATCGCGTCGCCCGCCTACCCGGCCGAGCTGCAGGAGGCGGTGGCCGCCGCCGTGCGCGCGGCGGCCGAGGCGGCGCGCGGCTGGTACGGGCGCGGCGACAAGATCGCGGCGGACGAGGCGTCGGTCGCGGCGATGCGCGCCGTGCTGGCCGACGCTCCGTTCGACGGCGTCGTCGTGATCGGCGAGGGCGAGAAGGACGAGGCCCCGATGCTCGCGAACGGCGAGCGCCTCGGCCGCGCCTCCGCTCCCTCCTGCGACGTGGCGGTCGATCCGCTCGACGGCACCCGACTCACGGCGGAGGGGCTCCCCGGCTCGGTGAGCGTGATCGCGCTCGCCCCGCGCGGCACGCTGTTCGACCCGCGCAACGTGTTCTACATGGACAAGCTGGTCTGCTCTGCAGCGGGCCGGGGCGCCGTCTCGCTCGACCTCCCTCCCGCCGAGAACGCCGCACGGCTGGCGGCGGCGCTCGGGAAGCCCGTCGCGGAGCTGGTCGTCGTCGTGCTCGACAAGCCGCGTCACTCCGGGCTCATCGCGGCTCTGCGCGCGGCCGGGGTCGCGCTCGAGCTGCGCGGCGAGGGCGACGTGTCGGTCGCGATCGAGGCGGCCGATCCCGCGGGCCGCGTCGACCTCGTCCTCGGCATCGGCGGCACCCCGGAGGGAGTGGTCGCCGCGTGCGCCGTCCGCGCCCTCGGCGGGGTGATGGAGGGGCGCCTCGCCCCCCAGACCGCACCCGAGCGCGCCAACGCCCTGGCCGCCGGCCACGACCTCGACCGCCTGCTGACCCTGGAGGACCTGGTCTCCTCGGACGACGTGCTCTTCGCGGGCTGCGCGGTCTGAGACCTCGCCCGGCAGAGGGCGCGGCCCGCCCCGCTCCGGAGCCGGAGCGGGGGTGACGGATGTCACGGCACCTCGGTGACAGAGGAGCGAGGCACTGCGGCGACCCTCTCGACAGGCTGAGGGCATGACCTCGACCGACCTCGCCGTGCAGGCGACCGCCCTCACCAAGAGCTTCGGCTCCGTCGCCGCCGTCGCCGGAGTGGACCTCACCGTCCGGCCCGGCGAGATCGTCGCCTTCCTCGGTCCCAACGGCGCGGGCAAGACCACGACCCTCGACATGCTCCTGGGCCTCTCGGCCCCTGACACCGGCGAGGTCACGGTGTTCGGACGCTCGCCGCGCACGGCGATCGCGCACGGGCTCGTCTCGGCCGTCCTGCAGACCGGCGGCCTGCTGAAGGACCTCAGCGTCCACGAGACACTGGAGCTGACCGCGAGCCTCTTCGCGGACACCCGGCCGATCGACGAGGTGATGGAGCGCGCGGGGATCGCCGACCTCGCCTCCCGCCGCGTGGGACTGTGCTCCGGCGGTCAGCAGCAGCGGCTCCGGTTCGCGATGGCGCTGCTGTCGGACCCCGGCCTGCTCCTGCTCGACGAGCCGACCACCGGCATGGACGTCGAGGGGCGCCGCGCGTTCTGGCAGGCCATCCGCACCGACGCGGCACGCGGGCGCACCGTCCTCTTCGCCACGCACTACCTCGAGGAGGCGGACGAGTACGCCGACCGCATCGTCCTGATGAGCCGAGGCCGGATCGTCGCCGACGGGACCACGAGCAGCATCAAGAACCTCGTCTCCGGCCGGATCGTCCACGCGACCCTGCCCGGCGCCGACCTCGCCGCCCTCGCCGCGCTCCCCCGGGTCTCCAGCGTCGAGGCCCAGGGCGACCGGATCACGGTGCACACCGACGACTCCGACGCCCTCGCCCGCCACCTGCTCACCCGCACCGGTGCCCGCGACGTCGAGATCACCGCCCAGAACCTCGAGAGCGTCTTCCTCGCCCTCACCTCCGAAGGAGCCTCCGCATGACCGCCACGACCCCCGCCGCCGACCGCGTCCGCCTCGACCGCCGCTCGCCGGCGCTCGGCGGCTTCACCACGACCTACCTGCGCATCGAGATCCTGCGGCGGCTGCGGAACCGGCGGACCCTCTTCTTCACCCTCCTCTTCCCGGTCCTGATGTTCTTCATCGTCGGGTACCCGCTCCGCGACGAGCCGGTGACCGCGACTCCGATCGCGGCGGGCGGCGTCTCGATCGCGGCCTTCATCATGGTGTCGATGGCGATGTACGGAGCGATGATGTCGGCCACGCAGACCGGGGCGGCCGTCGCCGTGGAGCGCGCGCAGGGCTGGAGCCGGCAGCTGCGGCTCACCCCGCTGAACCCCGTGGTCAACGTTCTGATCAAGATGATCGCCGGGATGGCGCTGGGCCTGCTCGCCGTCGTCGCCACCTATGCGGTCGGCGCCGCCAGCGGCATCGAGCTCTCGGCGGTGCAGTGGGTCGCGACCGGACTGACGGGCTGGCTGCTCGCGAGCGCCGTCTTCACGACGCTCGGCCTCATGGTGGGCTACATGGTGCCGGGCGAGAACGCGGCACAGATCACGAGCCTGGTCATCGTGGTCCTCGCGTTCCTGGGCGGCCTCTTCTACCCGGTGAGCAGCATGCCCGGATTCCTGCAGAGCATCGCCGCCCTGACGCCGGTCTACGGGATCAGCGAGCTCGCGCGAGCGCCGCTGACCGGCGAGGGGTTCGACCTCGGCGCTCTGGTCGACGCACTCGTGTGGCTCGGTCTGCTCCTCGGCGGGACGGTGTTCTTCTTCCGCCGCGACACGAAGCGGGTGTGACGGATGCGCCACCGCGGTCGGCTCCGTCCTAGGGTGAGCGCGTGAGCAGCACCACCGCCTCCGGGCACGGCGAGACAGGGTGGCCGATCCGCCCGGCCGCGGCGGGCGCCGACCCGGGAGCGACCCTGCGCGCGGCTCTCTGGACCCCGCGTGCGCTGCGCTGGTACGCGGGAGCGGTCTTCTCGCTCTTCTGGGTGTACTCGACCGTGCCGTCGGTCCTCGACGATCCGGAGTGGCCCCGCCGCGTCGTCGGCGTCGCCCTCATCGCCGCTTTCAGCGCCGGATTCCTCGTCGCACCGCCGCTCGCCTGGACCCTCGCGACGCGGGGCCGGCTGCTGATCTGCCTCGGACTGCTCGCCTTCTCCTTCACCCTCCTCCCCTGGCTAGGGCGGGACGTGACGGGGCTCTGGACCTACGTCGGAGTCCTGGTCGGCATGTGCGTGTTCACCTGGCGCCTCACGGCCACCCTGATCGGAGCCCTCGCCTCCGTGACGCTCGCCGTCCGCCTCGAGAGCGACGGCGTCACCGAGACCGCCTTCGTGGTGCCGGTGATCATCCTCTCCATCTCCCTGATGATGGCCACCTTCGCGCGCACGATCGCCACCGTCAACCAGCTCCGCGACACCCGCGCCGAGCTGGAGGTCCTGACGGCCGAGCGCGAGCGGAGCCGGGTCGCCCGCGACATCCACGACATCCTGGGCCATTCGCTGACGGTGATCACCGTGAAGTCGGAGCTGGCCGGGCGCCTCCTCGACGCCGACCCGGAGCGGGCGCGGGCCGAGATCGCGGACGTGGAGTCGCTCGCGCGGGGCGCTCTCGCCGACGTCCGCGCGACCGTGTCCGGCTTCCGGGCCACGACCGCGAGCGGAGCGCTGGCCGCCGCGCGCGGCGCTCTCGCCGCGGCGGGGATCTCCGCCGACCTGCCCTCCTCCACCGACACCGTGCTCCCGCAGCATCGCGAGCTGGTGGGGTGGGTGATCCGCGAAGGAGCGACGAACGTCGTCCGCCATTCGAGCGCCTCGCGCTGCCGGATCCGCCTCACCGCCTGCGAGGTCGAGATCGCGGACGACGGAGTGGGTCCGCAGCCGGGAGCAGCGGGTTCGACCGGACTGGCCGGGCTCCGCGAGCGGGTCGAGGCAGCGGGCGGCCGGCTCTCGGTCGGGACGAGCGAGCTCGGGGGCTTCCGCCTGGCGGCTACCCTCCCCGGAGGCGGACGGTGAGCGCTCTGCGCCTCCTGATCGCCGACGACCAGGCGCTGGTGCGGGGCGCACTCGCCGCCCTGCTCTCGCTGGAGTCCGACATCGACGTGGTGGCGGAGGTCGGCCGCGGGGACGAGGTGGTCGCCGCGGCGCTCGCCTCGACGCCGGACGTCGCGCTGCTGGACATCGAGATGCCGGGGCTGGACGGGATCGCCGCCGCCGCGCTCCTCCGCGAGGCGCTGCCGGCCTGCCGCGTGCTGATCGTGACGACCTTCGGCCGTCCCGGCTACCTCAGCCGCGCGATGCAGGCGGGGGCGTCGGGCTTCGTGGTCAAGGACACGCCCTCGGCTCAGCTGGCGGACGCCGTGCGGAGGGTCGGTCAGGGGCTGCGCGTGGTCGATCCCGCGCTCGCTGCGGAGTCGCTGGCGCAGGGAGGCACGCCCCTGACCGAGCGGGAGGCCGACGTGCTCGCCGCCGCGCGCACCGGAGGCTCGATCGCCGATCTCGCCCGGATGCTGCACCTCTCGCCGGGGACCGTGCGGAACCACCTCTCGGCGGTGATCGGCAAGACGGGCGCCCGCAACCGGGCCGACGCCCTCCGGATCGCGGAGCGCAACGGCTGGCTCTGAGAGTCCGGCCCGGCGGCACGATCACGGCGCTCCGCTCCGGAGCCGACCGCAGCGGAGCGCGACAGGAACGCCGAAGGCCCCGGCTCGACGCGCGAACCGGGGCCTTCTCGCTGTAGCGGGAGCGGGACTTGAACCCGCGACACCACGATTATGAGCCGTGTGCTCTAACCACCTGAGCTACCCCGCCGCGCGTTCTTCGCAGGTCTGGCCTGCGGGGAACGGAGCCCCCTGTGGGAATCGGACCCACTACCTCTTCCTTACCAAGGAAGTGCTCTACCAATGAGCTAAGGGGGCGCACCTGCGGGTCTGACAGCCCCTCTCGGGGCGTGCCCGCGATTTGGCACCGTTAGACGATAGCACCTCCGCGGAGCGTCGATGACCGCGGGGGGCGCGCCCCCGCGGCCGCCCGTCTGCGGCTACGCCCGGCTCGCCTCGTCGAGCGCGGCGAGCTCCTCGGCGCTCAACTCGAGGGAGGCCGAGGCGATCAGCGCCGGCAGCTGCTCCATCACGCGGGCGCTGGCGATCGGCGCGACCACTCCGGGCTGCGAGCGGAGCCAGGCGAGCGCCACCGTCGCCACCTCGGCGCCGTGCGCCTCCGCCGCCGCATCGAGCGCCGCCAGCACCCGGCGGCCGCGACCGTCGAGGTAGCGGGAGGCACCGTCGGCGCGCGGACCCTCGGGCGTCGATCCGTCGCGGTACTTGCCGGTCAGGAAGCCCGACGCCAGGGCGGAGTAGGGGACGACGGCCAGCCCCGCCTCGCGGGCGAGGGGCAGCAGGTCGGCCTCGATCCCGCGCTCCACGAGGTTGTAGTGCGGCTGCAGCGCGACGGGCGCGTGCAGGCCCTCCTCGCCCGCGATGCGCAGCCACTCCGCGACGCGCTCGGCGCTGAAGTTCGACACTCCGATCGCGCGGACCAGGCCCTGGTCCACGAGCTCCGAGAACACGGCGGCGATGTCGGCCATCGGCACGGCCTCGTCGTCGAAGTGGGCGTAGTAGAGGTCGATCCGGTCGGTCGCGAGGCGCTCGAGGGAGGCGCAGGCGGCCGCGCGCACGGTGTCGGGCGCGAGGCCGGTGAACTGCGGGTGGCGGCCCGCCTTCGTCGCGATCACCACGTCGTCCCGGTCCCCCGAGCGCTGCGCAAGCCACTCGCCGATGATCGTCTCGGACTCGCCGCCCGTGTTGCCCGGGACCCAGGCGGAGTAGGCGTCGGCGGTGTCGATGAAGTCGCCGCCCGCAGCCGTGTAGCCGTCGAGGACGTCGAAGGAGGTCTGCCGCCCCGCGGTCCAGCCGAAGACGTTGCCGCCGAGCGAGAGCGGGAAGACGTCGATGCCGGAGTCGCCGAGCGGCGAGCGGGTGACGGAGGAGGATGCTGCGCTGTCGATGCTCATCCCCCGATTCAAGACCCGCTCCCCGCCGTGATCGATCCCCCTCCCGCGCATGCGCGGCAAGGACTCAGGCTCTCAGCGCCGCGGGTAGTCGGCGTAGGCGAAGCGCGTCGAGTCCGGCGCCCAGCCGGAGACGTTGATCGTCCCCTGCCCGCCGTGGAGGCGCTCCAGCACGCGGCCGGGCTCGAGCGTCGCGCGCCCGGGGAGGTCGAGCAGCCGCAGCTCGACGTCGACGTTCTCGGGGTGCCCGGCCGTCCCCTCCGGATAGGCGAGGTAGAGCAGGTGAGCGCCGTCGGGCGACTCGTGCGGGAACCAGTCGACCGTGTCCGACTCGACCAGGCGGGAGAGCGCGGAGCCGTCGAGGCCGATCCGGAACAGCTGCGCACCTCCTCCGGCCCGCTCGGAGTTGAAGACGAGGGTGCGGCCGTCGGCCGAGACGTCGACGCCGTCGTCCGCCGGCTCGTCGTCGGTCAGGGCGGTGAGCGCGCCTCCTCCGGCCGGCATCGTGTACACGTCGGTCCGCCACCGCCCGGAGGCGTCGCCGCCGCCGATCAGCGCGAGGGTCGCGCCGTCGGGCGAGACGCCGTGCAGGTAGTGCTTGAAGCGCGCGCCCTCGCGCTCGGCGGTCAGGCGGCGGGCGGGGGCGGAGCCGTCGAGCTCGACCGCGTACAGGTGCCCGTCGCGCGCCGAGACGTAGGCGAGCCCGCCGGACGGGGCGAGCACGTGGTCGTTGTTGAGCTCGGCCGGCACCCCGTCGAGCGGGATCGGCTCGAGCACGGGCGTCCCCTCGAGCGGCAGTCGGAAGAGGCCGCCGTCGCCGTTCACGATCAGGGCGGAGCCGTCCGGAGTCCAGTTCGGCGCCTCCACGAGGACGGAGTCGGACTCGAAGACGGTCGTCGACTCCCCCGTCGCGAGGTCGTGGACGCGGAGTCGGCAGAGCTGGTCGGGGAGGAGCGAGCGGGCCATGCTCCCCACGGTAGGGCCCTGGCGGATCACGACGGGGCCGTCAAGCCTCCGCGCACTCAGGTTCCGCGGGAGGGCGCTCCGATATTCTTGACCGACTTATGCGCTGGGTACACCTTGGGAGGAACATGTGATGCTCCTCATCCTCGTGATCTCGTTCGCGATCGCCGTGGTGACCCCCTGGCTGGTGGACCGGTTCGGGCCGAAGACGTTCTACGCGCTGGCGCTGATCCCGGCCGCGAGCTTCGTCGCCACCGCAACCGCCCTGCCGACGATCCTCGACGGCGGCGAGATCCGCGAGTCCGTGCCGTGGATCCCCGCGCTCGACATCGCCCTCTCCTTCCGCCTGGACGCGCTCTCGATCGTCCTCGCCCTCGTGGTCAGCGGAGTCGGCGCCCTGGTCCTCGCCTACTGCGCGACGTACTTCAGCCGCGACGAGCCCTCGCTGGGCCGGTTCGCAGCGCTCCTGTCCGCGTTCGCCGGAGTGATGTACGGGCTGGTCACGGCCGACGACGTGATCATCCTCTTCGTCTTCTGGGAGGCGACGAGCGTCCTCTCCTACCTCCTCATCGGCCACTACAGCGGGCGCAAGGAGAGCCGGGGCGCCGGGCTCCAGGCGCTCCTGGTCACGACTCTCGGCGGGCTGGCGATGCTGGTCGGGATCATCGTCCTGATCGTGCAGGCCGGTACCACCAGCCTCTCCGGGATCGTCGCCGCCGCCCCCTCCGGCCCGATCGTGTCGACGGCGCTGGTGCTCGTACTGCTCGGCGCGTTCTCGAAGTCCGCCCTGGTGCCGTTCCACTTCTGGCTGCCGGCCGCGATGGCCGCTCCCACGCCGGTCAGCGCCTACCTGCACGCCGCCGCGATGGTGAAGGCGGGCATCTACCTCGTCGCGCGCCTCGCGCCGGGCTTCGCCGACGACTCCGTCTGGCTGCCCGTGGTGGTGAGCGTCGGAGTCTGGACCATGCTCGTCGGCGGCTGGCGCTCGCTCCGGCAGTACGACCTCAAGCTCGTGCTGGCCTACGGCACCGTCAGCCAGCTCGGCTTCCTGACCGTCGCCGTCGGCTTCGGCTCGCGCGACGCCGCGCTGGCCGGACTGACCCTGCTCGTCGCCCACGCCCTCTTCAAGGCGCTGCTCTTCCTCACCGTCGGCATCGTCGACCACCGCGCCGGCACGCGCGACCTCCGCAAGCTCAGCGGCCTGGGACGGCAGGCGCCGGTGCTCGCGGGCGCCGCCCTCGTCGGCGTGCTGTCGATGGCGGGCATCCCGCCGCTGCTGGGCTTCGTCGCCAAGGAGGCCGTGTTCACGAGCCTGATCTCGGCGATCGAGCAGGGCTCGTTCTGGGCCTGGGTCGCGCTGGTCGGCCTCGTCCTCGGCTCGATCCTCACCGTGGCCTACTCCGCGCGCTTCTTCTGGGGCGCCTTCGCCCGGAAGAAGGGGCTCGAGGACACGCACCTGCACGCCGAGCCGTGGACCTTCACCGCCGCCCCGGTACTGCTGGCCGCCGCCAGCATGATCGGCGGGATCGCCGCCTCCGTGCTCGACCCGCTCGTCGCCGTCTACGCGGACACCCTCCCCTACGCCGCCCCGGACGCCGACCCGGAGCTCGCCGCCGCCGCGGAGGCCTCCGACCACGGCGGCTACCACCTCGCGCTCTGGCACGGCTTCGAGCCCGCGCTGGCACTCAGCGCCCTCGTGATCGCCGTGGGACTCCTGCTCTTCGCCAAGCGCGTCGCCGTCGCGCGCGCCCAGTCGATGCTGCCCAACCGGATCGACTCCGCCGAGGGCTACTGGGCCACCGTCCGCTGGCTCGACCGTGTCGCCAGCACGGTCACCGAGTCCGTCCAGCGCGGCTCGCTCCCCCGCTACCTGACGGTGATCTTCGCGGTCTTCGTCCTCGGCGTCGGCGGTGCGGCCGCCCTCAACCGCACCTGGCCGGGCGATCTCGTCTTCTGGGACAGCCCGGGCCAGCTCGCGGTCGCGGCCGTGATGATCCTCGCGGCGGTGCTGTGCGCGATCGCCCGCAACCGCGTCGCCGCCGTGCTGCTGGCCGGCGCCACCGGCTACGGGATGGTGGCCCTCTTCGCCCTGCAGGGTGCACCGGACCTCGCCCTCACCCAGGCGCTCATCGAGACGGTGACCCTCGTGGTCTTCGTCCTGGTGCTGCGCCGCCTCCCGACCCGCATCGCCGCGAAGCACCAGCCGATGCGCAAGCGCCTGCGCGCCGTCATCGGCATCGCGGTCGGAGCGGTCATGGCCCTCGCCGCCACCATCGCCCTCGGCGCCCGGACCGCGACGCCGATCTCGGCCGAGCTGCCCCGCCTCGCCTACGAGGAGGGCAAGGGCCGCAACATCGTCAACGTCCTGCTCGTCGACATCCGCGCCTGGGACACGATGGGCGAGATCTCGGTCCTCGTCGTGGTCGCCACCGGCGTCGCGAGCCTGATCTTCCTCTCCAGCCGGGCCGGAGGCGCTCCCCGCCTCGAGTCGCAGAGCGCCGACGACCGCCGCGAGCGCGCGATGGACCTGACCACCTCCTCCGCCGACGCCGAGCGCGACGGCGACCGCGGCTCCTGGCTCGTCGCCGGGCGCACGCTCCGGCCGGAGAACCGCTCGATCGTGCTCGAGGTGCTGGTGCGCCTGCTCTTCCACCCCGCGATGATCGTGTCGGTCTACCTGCTCTTCACCGGACACAACACCCCGGGCGGAGGCTTCGCGGGCGGCCTGCTCGCCGGTCTCGCCCTCGTCGCGCGCTACCTCGCCGGCGGCCGCTTCGAGCTCGGCGAGGCCGCGCCGATCGACGCGGGCAAGGTCCTCGGACTCGGCCTCTTCTTCGCCGTCGGCACGGCCGTCTCCTCCCTCGCCTTCGGCCTCGAGGTCCTCGAATCGAGCTGGCTCGACCTCGAGGTGCCGGTGCTGGGCGAGCTCCACCTGGGCACGTCCACCCTCTTCGACATCGGGGTGTACCTGATCGTGATCGGCCTCGCCCTCGACATCCTCCGCAGCCTCGGCGGCGAGGTCGACCGCCACGGCGAGGAGGCCGAGCAGGGCTCCCCCTCGGGCGACGGCGTCACGCACTCGACGGACAGCACCCCCGGCCCCGGCCAGGGCACGGTCGACGGGCTCGAGACCTCGCTCCCCACCGGCTCCACGGTCGTCGGCGGACCGGGCAGGGGGGACGGCGCATGAGCATCACCCTCGTCCTCGTCGTCGTGATGGCAGTGATGTACGCGGCGGGCGTCTACCAGATGCTCGAGCGCAGCCTCACCCGCATCCTGATCGGGTTCCTGCTCGTCGGGAACGCGACCAACATCCTCATCCTGCTGATGGCCGGCCGCTCGGGCATCGCGCCGTTCGTCACCGACGACGGGCGCTCCTACGAGCAGATCGCCGCCGAGATGGCCGACCCGCTGCCGCAGGCGCTGATCCTCACCGCGATCGTGATCACCTTCGGGGTGTCCGCCTTCCTCCTCGCGATGATCTACCGGCGCTGGCGCCTCGCCAACGCCGACCAGGTGGAGGACGACGAGACCGACGCCTCCGTCCGCGAGGACGCGGCGGGCATCTCGGCCCAGACCACCGCCGACGACCGGGCGCTCGACGTCCTGCTCGAGTCCAGCGACGAGGGCACCGCCGCCAAGCACGGGGAGAGCGCCATGACCGACGACAGGAAGGAGGACCGATGAACGCCCTGATCCCGCTCGTCGTCACCCTCCCCCTCCTGGGAGCGGCCGTTGCGCTGATCCTCGGACGCCACCGGCGCGCGCAGATCACCGTGAACATCGTGACGCTCTCGAGCGTGCTGGTGATCTCCTCGGTGATGCTCGTGCTGGTCCTCACCGGCGACGGAGGCGGCAGCGCCGTCTACGTGGGCGGCTGGGAGCCGCCGTGGGGCATCGTGCTGGTCGTCGATCCGCTCGCCGCGCTGATGCTCGTGATCACCTCGATCACCCTGCTGGGCGTCCTGCTGTTCTCGGTCGGCCAGGGCCTCGTCGACGGCAACCGCGAGACGCCGGTCACGATCTTCCACCCGACCTACCTGATCCTCTCGGCGGGCATCCTCAACGCCTTCGTCGCGGGCGACCTCTTCAACCTCTACGTCGGCTTCGAGATCCTGCTGGCCGCGAGCTACGTGCTGATCACCCTGGGCGGCACCGCGCCGCGGATCCGCGCCGGCACGACCTACGTGGTCGTCAGCCTGGTCTCGAGCGTGTTCTTCCTCTCGGCCATCGGCCTGCTCTACGGCGCCACCGGCACGGTCAACATGGCGCAGCTCTCGATCCGCATCGCCGAGCTCCCCGCCGACGTGCAGCTGGTGCTCCACGTGGTGCTGCTGCTCGGTTTCGGCATCAAGGCGGCCGTCTTCCCCCTGTCGTTCTGGCTCCCGGACTCGTACCCCACGGCTCCGGCGCCGGTCACCGCCGTCTTCGCCGGACTCCTCACCAAAGTCGGCGTGTACGCGCTGATCCGCACCGAGACCCTGCTCTTCCCGGGAGGGAGGCTGAGCGAGGTGCTGCTGGTGGTGGCGCTGCTGACGCTGATCGTCGGCATCCTCGGTGCGGTCGCGCAGGCCGACATCAAGCGGATGCTGTCCTTCACGCTGGTCTCGCACATCGGCTACATGGTCTTCGGGATCGCCGTGGGCACCCCGGCCGGCTACGCGGCGACGATCTTCTACGTCATCCACCACATCACGGTGCAGACGACGCTCTTCCTCGCGACCGGCCTGATCGAGCGCGTCGGCGGCACCACCTCGATCCTGCGCCTCGGCGGGCTGCTCAAGGCCTCGCCGCTGCTGGCGCTGCTCTACTTCATCCCCGCGATGAACCTCGGCGGGATCCCGCCGTTCACCGGCTTCCTCGGCAAGGTGGGGCTCTTCGTCGCCGGCACGGAGTCGGCCGTCGACCAGCCGTCGTGGCTGATCTGGGCCGTCATCGCCGCCGGGGCCGTGACCTCGCTCCTGACCCTCTACGCCGTCGCGCGCGTCTGGAACATGGTCTTCTGGCGCCGCCAGGAGGAGGTGCCCGGCTACGAGTCGCCCCTGATCGACCAGCTGCAGGAGGACCCCCACGACACGGGCAGCATCCGCACCCGCCACTCGCCGCCGATGATGGTGCTCGCCACCGCGGGGATGGTCGTGGTCGGCGTCGTGCTGACCGTCGGCGCCGGTCCCCTCTACGACGCGAGCGAGCGAGCGGCGAGCGCGGTCGCCGACCCCGCGACCTACATCGCGACCGTCTACCGCGACTCGACCTTCGGAGAGGAGGGGCCGCGATGAGCCCCCGCCGCCGCGTCGACATCTGGAACCGCGTCGCGATGTTCGTGACCCTCGTCGGGATCTGGGTGCTGCTCTGGGACGACGTCTCGGTGCTGTCGATCGTCACCGGCTTCCTGGTCGCCCTGCTGATCACCCGGGTGTTCTACCTGCCGCCGGTCGAGTTCTCGAACCGCATCAACCCGTGGTTCGTGCTCCTCTTCCTCCTGCGCCTGCTGGCCGACATCGCGGTGGCCTCGGTGCGGGTGTCCTGGCAGATCCTGACCCTGCCCGTCCCGGTGCACAACGCCATCGTCGCCGTGCACCTGCGCAGCCGCTCCGAGGGGATGCTCGTCTGGACGACGGAGGCCGTCTCGCTCGTCCCCGGCTCCCTGGTGATCGACGTGGACCCGCAGCTGAACGTCCTCTACCTGCACGTGCTCGGCGTGACCCACGACGAGGGCGAGCGGATCGACGAGGTGCGCCGGACGGTCCTCCGGACGGAAGCGCGCATCGTCCGGGCCATCGGCTCCCGCGAGGACGTGCAGCGCGTGAACCGGCCGATCGAGGCCGGATCGGGGGTGGTCCGGTGATCGACTGGCTGATCTGGATCCTGGTGCCGGTCTTCGGCGCCGCCTGCCTGCTCGCGCTCGTGCGGATCCTCCGCGGTCCGTCCGTGCTCGACCGGGTCGTCGCGGCCGACGTGCTCGTCGCGACGATCATCTGCGGGATCGGCGCCGAGATGGCGGTCAACCACCACGCGCGGACCCTGCCCGTCGCGCTCGGGCTCGCGCTGTTCGCCGTCTTCGGATCGATCAGCGTCGCCAAGTTCATGGCCAACCGCGAGGAGGACTGACATGGACCTGTTCTTCGACGTGCTCACCGCTGTGCTGCTGCTGGTCGGCGCCCTGCTCTCGCTGCTGGCCGCGATCGGCTTGATGCGGTTCGACGACCTGCTCTCCCGGATGCACGCGGGCACGAAGCCGCAGGTGCTCGGACTGATCTGCGTGATGCTCGCGGTCGCCATCCGGAACCCCGGCTTCGCCGCCGCAGGGACCATCGTGCTGGTGATCGGCTTCCAGCTGCTGACCGTGCCCGTCTCGGCGCACATGGTCGGCCGGGCGGCCTACCGGGCCGAGGCCGTCTCTCCCGGGTACCTCGTCGCCGACGAGCTCGCGGAGGCGGTCACACGCGCCGACGAGCAGGCCCGCGCGACCGGGCCCGAGACCGCGCACGCGTCCGAGGAGCGGGCGCGCACCTCCTCCGCGCCCCCGCCCGAGGACGAGGACGGCCCGGCCGCGACCGCCTAGGCGACGAGGACGAGCTGCACGGCGGAGGCGCCGGTCATGCTGCGCAGCGCGAATCCGCCGATCGCGAGGGTGACGGCGACCAGGCCGCCGACCAGCAGCACCAGCAGCGGCACCACCCACAGCAGCGCCCGTCGGCGTCGGGCTCGGGCCTCGTCCGGCGTCTCATCGATCACCCGTCGACTGTACGGGACGGCGGAGGGCGTGCCCCCGGCGCCCCTGAGCCGCCCGATAAACTCGACCCCATGACCCTGGACTCCGCTCTCTCCGGCGCGCCCGAGAACTCCCCCGGCCCCAACTCCGAGGCCGAGCACCGCCGGGGAGCCGAGTGGTGGCGCACCGCCGTCATCTACCAGATCTACCCGCGCTCCTTCGCGGACGCGGACGGCGACGGCATCGGCGACCTGCCCGGCATCGCCTCGCGCCTCGAGAGCCTCGCCGAGCTCGGCGTCGACGCGATCTGGCTCTCGCCCTTCATGACCTCGCCGCAGAAGGACGCGGGCTACGACGTCGCCGACTACTGCGACGTCGATCCGCTCTTCGGCACCCTCGCCGACTTCGACGCGATGCTCGCCCGCGCTCACGCCCTGGGCATCCGGATCATCGTCGACCTCGTCCCCAACCACTCCTCCAGCGCCCACCGCTGGTTCCAGGAGGCGCTCGCCGCTCCCGCGGGCAGCGCCGAGCGGGCGCGCTACCTGTTCCGCGACGGCCGGGGCGAGTCGGGCGAGCTGCCCCCGAACAACTGGGAGTCTGTCTTCGGCGGCCCCGCGTGGACCCGCGTCATGGAACCCGACGGCTCGGCCGGCCAGTGGTACCTGCACCTCTTCGACACCTCGCAGCCCGACTTCGACTGGACGAACGAGTGGGTGCGCGAGCGCTTCCGGGAGGTCCTCCGCTTCTGGCTCGACCGCGGCGTCGACGGCTTCCGCGTCGACGTCGCGCACGGGATGATCAAGGCCGAGGGGCTGCCCGACTACACGCCGCCCGCCGACAGCGGGTCGATGGGCGGAGTCGCTCCCGCCGACGGCGAGGAGCCCGCCACCGCCCCCTACTGGGCGCAGGACGGCGTCCACGAGATCTACCGCGACTGGCACTCCCTGCTCGCCGAGTACCCGGACGACCGCGTGCTCTGCGCCGAGGCGTGGGTGCAGCCCCTCTCCAAGCTCGCCCGCTGGGTCCGCCCCGACGAGATGCACCAGGCCTTCAACTTCGCCTACCTCGAGACCCCGTGGAGCGCACCCGCCCTCCGCGACATCATCGACTCCTCCGTCGAGGCCTTCGCCGCCGTCGGCGCCCCGTCGACGTGGGTGCTGTCGAACCACGACGTCGTGCGCCACGCGAGCCGCCTGGCCCTGACGTCCGACAACCCGCAGGGCTACGGCATCGGCCCGCGCACCCCCGGACTCCCCGACCCCGTCCTGGGGCTGCGCCGCGCTCGTGCCGCGACCGCCCTCATGCTCGCGCTCCCCGGCTCCGCCTACGTCTACCAGGGCGAGGAGCTCGGGCTCCCCGAGGCGATCGACCTGCCGGACTCGGCGCGTCAGGACCCGACCTGGTTCCGCACGGGCGGCGAGCGCTACGGCCGTGACGGCTGCCGGGTGCCGATCCCGTGGGAGGCGGACGCACCCGCGTACGGCTTCAGCGGCACCGGCGACTCCTGGCTGCCGCAGCCCGGCGACTGGGCGCCGCTCGCCCGCGACCGCCAGCGCGGTGTCGAGGGCTCGACGCTCGAGCTGTACCGGTCCCTGCTCGCGGTGCGCCGCGCCGAGGATCTGGGCTCCGGCGCCGTCGAGTGGCTCGAGGGCTACCCGGAGGACGTCGTGGCGTTCCGCAACGGAACAGTCACGGTGATCGCGAACCTCGGCGAGGCTCCGGTCGAGCTGCCCGTCGGCTCCGTGGTGCTGTCGTCGGAGGAGCTGCACGAGCCGGCGCTGCCGGCCGACACCACGGTCTGGCTGCGCGCGGAGTAGCGGGCCGCGGGGTCCGCCCGGCGACTCCCGCGTCCCGCCGCCGGGTCAGCGCCCGGCGTTGGCCTTGAGCCAGAGGTAGGAGTCGACCTTCGTCACGCCGTCGAGGCGGATCTCGAAGTGCAGGTGCGGGCCGGTCGACATGCCGGTCGTGCCCACCAGGCCGAGCAGCTGGCCGACCTTCACCGGGTCGCCCTCGTTCACGGCCGCCGAGCCGTGCTGCATGTGCGCGTACACGCTCGAGACGAGCTGCCCGTCGATCTCGTGGTCGACGATCACGTGCACGCCGAGCGAGCCCTCGCCGTCGATGACCGTGCGCACGACGCCGTCGGCGATCGCCTGGATGGGCGAGCCGTCGCCCGGGTTGAAGTCGGTGCCGCCGTGGTTCACCGAGCAGCCCGCGCAGTTGCGGTAGCCGAAGCGGTCGCCCACCGGCACGCCGACGGCGAAGGGCCACTGGATCGACGCGTTCGGGTCGTTCGTGAAGCCTGTGTCGGAGGTGCGGACGATGTCGGCGACGTTGGTCTGCGTCTTGCGCTCCTGCACGCCGAAGCCGTCGCGGGCGACCGTCTCGGCGCTGACCTCGCCGGCGACGAACGACTGCGCGCCGCGGCGGGCGTCGGCGCCGAAGGGGGTCGAGAGGCTCTGCGCCTGCACGTCCTCCGCGGTCAGGAGCGACGTGGCCGGCAGGGAGGTCGCCGCCACGATGGCCGCGACGAAGGAGAGGGCGACGAGTCCGCCGACCCGGGCCCGGCGCACGGGCCGGAGCGGCGTCGCGCGCGGTGCGGGGACGGGGGCAGGGGCGCTGCGGACCGAGGCGACGCGGCGCTCCGCCTCGCGCAGCTGCTCCGGCGTCGGAGCCGCGAGGAGGTCGTCGGAGCCGCTCGCCAGCGAGACGTCGGAGGCGAGGGCCAGAGCGCGCTCGCGCTCGCGGAGCTCGCGACGGGAGAGGGGTGGAGTCGATTCGCCGGGGGTCGATGCAGGGGC
>NZ_PSWJ01000022.1:0-57914 GCF_002932775.1 Rathayibacter sp. AY1B8
AGCCGACCCAGGAGCCGACGCCCGATCCCCCGGCTCCGGAGCCGGGGGATCGGGCGTCGGCTCCTGGGTCGGCTCGGGCGCACTGGTCGGCCGGGGAGCTGCGGGAGGCGCGGGGCGCGGGGGAGGAGCGAATCCGCTGCCCGGCTCCGGGACGAGCGGCTCGCGCGCCTCGATCACGGCGACGGCCAGCGGAGCGACCGCGGCTCCCGAGGCGAGAGCGCTCCGGAGCTGCTCGACCGCGTCGGTCAGCACCGCCCGCCGGGACGTCGATCCGCGACCGGAGGCGAGGGTCGACGTGGCGAGGCCGAGCACGCGCTCGGCCAGCGCCGTCCGCTGCTCCCCGGCCGCGGTCGTCGCGGTGGTGATGGCGTCGGCCGAGACTCCCTCGAGCGCTGCGTTCAGGGATCCGATCGCCACCAGCAGATCGGTGCGGGCCGCGCCCGCGACGGTGCCGTCGGTCGCGGTGAGGAGCGCGAGCGAGTCGTTCCGCAGCGCGAGGCCGGCCTCGCGCGCGGCGGTGTAGGCCGGGGGAGCGGCGACGTCGATGGACGTCTCCCGGAGAGTCGGGGTCGCCTGCGTGCCCTCCGCGGAGGGCGTGCATCCGGTGAGCGCGCCGGCGGCGACGAGCAGGGCGATCGCGGCCGTGGCGCCCCGGAGGAGCGGGCGCGCACCCCCGCGCCGCTCGGCTCGCCCTCGACTCCGCATCACTGCACCCTAATCGGGGGACGGCCGCCGTGGGCGCCGGTCAGCGGGGCGGTTCGCGCATCCGAGACCCGGGTCGGCCGCACCTCCGGGCCGCACCGGCGGCGCTCGACCGGTGGGAAGGGGGCCCGGCGCACGCCCGTCGAGGGCGGGGGACGGCGCGCGCGGAACGGCGGGGCGCCCGCCGCCGCGCCGCCTAGCATGGGGCGGGTGACCGACCAGCAGGAGCCTCCCGTCCGCCTCCGCCCCGAGATCCTGGCGCTCCCCGCCTACAAGCAGGGCCGCGCGGCCGCCGCCGACGCCTTCAAGCTCTCCTCCAACGAGAACCCGTTCGACCCGCTGCCCTCCGTGCTCGCGCGGGTCCGCGAGGTGGACGACTTCAACCGGTACCCGGACGCGGCGGCGACCGCCCTGCGCACAGCGCTCGCCGCGGAGTACGGCGTCCCGATCGAGGAGGTGATCGTCGGAGCCGGCTCCGTCGCGGTCATCGCCCAGCTCATCACCGCGGCGGCGGGCCCGGGCGACGAGGTCGTCTACGCCTGGCGCTCGTTCGAGGCGTACCCCTCGCTCGTCACGACCGCGGGCGCCACCAGCGTGCGCGTGCCGCTCCGCGCCGACGACACCCACGACCTCGACGCCATGGCTCAGGCCGTCACCGAGCGCACCCGCCTGCTGATCGTCTGCAGCCCCAACAACCCCACCGGCACCGTCGCCACCGCCGACGACGTCGAGGCGCTCCTCGAGCGCGTCCCGGGAGACGTCCTCGTGCTCCTCGACGAGGCGTACGCCGAGTTCGTCGACGACGAGCGGGCCGTGGACGGCACCCGCCTGCTCGGCCGCTACCCGAACCTCGTGATCGCCCGCACCTTCTCCAAGGCGTACGGCCTCGCCGGCCTCCGCGTCGGCTACGCGATCGGCCACGCGCGGATCCTCGACGCCGCCCGCTCCACCGCCATCCCGCTCTCGGTCACCCGGTTCGCCGAGACCGCGGCGGTCGCCTCCCTCGAGCACCGCGAGGAGCTCCTCGAGCGCGTCCACCGCATCACCCGCCTCCGCGACGACCTCTGGCGGGCGCTGCTCGACCAGGGCTGGACGATCCCGGAGTCGCAGGCGAACTTCCTCTGGTTCGACACCCGCGAGGACACGGCGCGGGCCGCCGAGGTCTTCGAGCGCGCCGGAGTCGTGGTCCGCGCGTTCCCGCCGGAGGGGATCCGCGTCTCCGTCGGCGAGGCGCGCTCTGTCGACAAGCTCCTCAGCGCGGCGGCCGAGATTGTGGCTTCCCTCCCCGAGGGCCACCCCGCGAGACGGATAGGTTAGTCGGGTGGTAGCCACCAGCACGGAGTCGCCGACTGTCCAGTTCCTCTCCGCGGACGGGCGGTTCTCGCCGACCCCCGCTGCCGAGCAGTACGCCTCCTACCTCGACGGGGTGGACGAGGCGCAGCACCGCTCCTTCTACCGCGAGATGGCGGTGGTCCGCCGCTTCGACACCGAGGCCGCGAACCTGCAGCGCCAGGGCCAGCTCGGACTGTGGGTCCCGAGCCACGGCCAGGAGGCGGCACAGGTCGGCTCCGCGTTCGCGATGCGCCCGCAGGACCACGTGTTCCCCTCCTACCGCGAGCACGTCGTCGGCAAGATCCGCGGCATCGACCTGCTCGGCGTCCTCGCGCTCCTGCGCGGCACGACGCACGGGGGCTGGGACCCGACCGACCCGACGAACGGGAACTTCCACCTCTACACGCTGGTGCTCGGCTCGCAGGCCCTGCACGCGACCGGCTACGCGATGGGCCTCACCCTCGACGGAGCGACGGGCACGGGCGACCCCGAGAAGGACGCGGCCGTCGTCGTCTACTTCGGCGACGGCGCCTCCAGCCAGGGCGACGTCAGCGAGGCGATGGTCTTCGCCGCGAGCTACCAGGCTCCCGAGGTCTTCTTCCTCCAGAACAACCACTACGCGATCTCGGTCCCCGTGGCCACGCAGTCGCGCAGCCCCCTCTACCTCCGCTCCTCCGGCTTCGGCATCCCCGGCGTGCAGATCGACGGCAACGACGTGCTCGCGAGCTACGCGGTCACCGCCAAGCACCTGCAGGACGCGCGCTCCGGCGGCGGTCCCCAGTTCATCGAGGCGCTGACGTACCGGATCGGCGCGCACACCTCGAGCGACGACCCGACGAAGTACCGCACCGACGACGAGCTCGCCTCGTGGGTCGCGAAGGACCCGATCACCCGCTTCGCCGCGTTCCTGCGGAGCGAGGGCGTGGAGCAGTCCTTCTTCGACGAGGTCGACGAGGAGGCGAAGGACTTCGCGTCCGACATCCGCCGCCGCCTCCTCGCCCTCGAGGTCCCGCCCACGGGCGTCATGTTCGACCACGTCTACTCGGAGCCGCACGTGCTCGTCGAGGAGCAGAAGGCGTGGCTGCAGCGCTACGAAGAATCGTTCGGAGGCGAGTGATGACGATCGACACCAGCACGACGGCCGCGCAGCCGCCCCTCACCGGGTCGCAGCTCGAGTCCATGTCCATGGCCAAGGCGCTCAACGCCGGCCTCCGCCGCGCGATGACGCAGGACGACCGCGTCCTCCTGATGGGCGAGGACATCGGCCCCCTGGGCGGCGTCTTCCGCATCACCGAGGGCCTGCACGCCGAGTTCGGGGCGAAGCGCGTGCTCGACACGCCGCTCGCCGAGTCCGGCATCGTCGGCACCGCGATCGGGCTCGCGATGCGCGGCTTCCGCCCGGTCTGCGAGATCCAGTTCGACGGGTTCATCTACCCGGCCTTCGACCAGATCACCTCGCAGCTGGCCAAGATGACCAATCGCCACGAGGGCGCGATCACCATGCCCGTCGTCATCCGCGTGCCCTACGGCGGGCACATCGGAGCGGTCGAGCACCACCAGGAGAGCAACGAGGCGTACTTCGCGCACACCGCGGGCCTGCGCGCGGTCAGCCCGTCGACTCCCAACGACGCCTACTGGATGATCCAGGAGGCCATCGCCTCGGACGACCCCGTCATGTTCTTCGAGCCCAAGAGCCGCTACTGGCCCAAGGGCGACGTCGACCTCAGCGGGTCCGCCGCGCCGCTGCACGCCAGCCGCGTCGTCCGCCAGGGCACCGAGGTCACGCTGGTCGGCTGGGGCCCGATGGTCGCCGTCCTCCTCCAGGCCGCCGAGCTCGCGGGCGAGGAGGGCACGAGCGTCGAGGTCGTCGACCTGCGCTCGCTCTCCCCGATCGACTGGGAGCCGCTGCTCGCGTCGGTCCGCAGGACCGGTCGGCTCGTCGTCGCGCAGGAGGCGTCCGCGAACGTGAGCCTCGGCTCCGAGATCGCGGCGACCGTCACCGAGCGCGCCTTCTTCTCGCTGGAGGCGCCGGTCCTCCGGGTCGCCGGCTTCGACACCCCCTTCCCGCCCGCCAAGGTCGAGAAGCTCTTCCTCCCCGACGTCGACCGCGTGCTCGAGGCCGTCGACCGCTCGCTCGCGTACTGACGCGCGCGACATCCGCCCGCACGAGCCCACAGGAGTCCCCCCGATGACAGAGCAGTTCCTCCTCCCCGACGTCGGCGAGGGCCTCACCGAGGCCGAGATCGTGGCCTGGAAGGTCAAGGTCGGCGACGAGGTGGCCGTCAACCAGGTCCTCGTCGAGATCGAGACCGCCAAGTCGCTCGTCGAGCTCCCCTCGCCGTTCAGCGGCACCGTGGTCGACGTGCTCGTCGACGAGGGCCAGACGGTCGACGTCGGCACCGCGATCATCACCGTCCAGGCCGGAGCCGGCTCGATCGGCTCCGAGGTGCCCGCGATCCCGGCCCACCCCGCGCAGGCCGCCGCTCCGCCCGCCCCATCCACCACCGAGCCGGGCGAGGGCTCTGGAGCCGCGCTCGTCGGCTACGGCACCGCCGGCGGACACGTCCAGACCCGCCGCCGCCGACCGGGCGCCACCGCCTCGGCCGCCGCGCCCGCCGCCCGCCCGACGGCCCCGGCCCGGCCCGCCTCCGTGCCGGCCGCCGCCGCGCTACCCGTCATCGCGAAGCCGCCGATCCGCAAGCTCGCGAAGGACCTCGACGTCGACCTCCTCGAGGTGCAGGCCACCGGCCTCGCCGGCGAGGTCACCCGCGACGACGTCATCCGCCACGCCTCCCAGGCCAGCGTCTTCCGCAACATCCAGACCCCCGCCTGGGGCGACGACCGCGAGGAGCGGATCCCCGTGCGCGGCGTCCGCAAGGCGATCGCCGCCGCGATGTCGACGAGCGCGTTCACCGCGCCCCACGTCAGCGTCTTCGTCGACGTCGACGCGACCCGCACCATGGAGTTCGTCAAGCGCCTCAAGAACTCGCCCGACTTCGCCGGCGTCAAGGTCTCGCCGCTGCTCATCATGGCCAAGGCCATCATCTGGGCCGTCCGCCGCAACCCCACCGTCAACTCCGCCTGGACCGACACCGAGATCGTCGTCCGCCACTACGTCAACCTCGGCATCGCCGCGGCCACCCCGCGCGGACTGCTCGTCCCCAACGTCAAGGACGCCCAGTCGATGAGCCTCCTCGAACTGGCCCAGGCCCTCGAGAAGCTCACCCTCGACGCCCGCGACGGCAAGACCACCGCCGCCGACATGCAGAACGGCACCATCACCATCACCAACATCGGCGTCTTCGGGATGGACACGGGCACCCCGATCCTGAACCCCGGCGAAGTCGCGATCATCGCCCTCGGCACGATCAAGCAGAAGCCCTGGGTCGTCGACGGCGAGGTCCGCCCCCGCTTCGTCACCACGGTCGGCGGCTCCTTCGACCACCGCGTCGTCGACGGCGACGTGGTCAGCCGCTTCGTCGCCGACGTCGCCAGCGTGCTGGAGGAACCGGCGCTGCTGCTCGACTGAGCGGATTCCTCCTTCGTCGTCATCCGCTCCGCGGTCGGCTGTACGAGGTGGGGGCGTGTCGTGGAGCGGGGAGCGTACCGCTACGGCGAATCGCTGGAACGCGATTCGGCGGTGAGCTGGGCGGTGCTCGATCGGGCGGATTCCTCCTTCGTCGTCATCCGCTCCGCGGTCGGCTGTACGAGGTGGGGCGTTTCGTGGAGCGGGGAGAGCGGGGGAACGGCAGCGGTCAGCGGGGGGCGACCGCGAAGGAGTGCAGGGCGAGGGCGTCGCTCAGGCGGGCGGCGACGCGGGCGCCGCGGACGCTGGTGCCCTGGGGGTCCAGCGGCGGGCTGACGACGGCGGCGCCGAGGCGACCGGGAGCGGAGAGGACGAGGGCGCCCGAGACGCTCGACTTGGCGGGGACGCCGACCGCGCGCATCCAGCGGCCCGAGCCGTCGTAGACGCCGCACGTCGCCATGACCGCGACCACGTCGCGGGCGACCGAGGCCGGCACGACCCGCTCGCCGGTCCCCGGGTGCACGCCGCCGAACGCGAGCGTCGCGCCCATCGCGGCCAGGTCGCGGACGTCGACCAGCACGGCGCACGCCCGGGCGTACGCGGAGACGGCGTCGTCGGCGCTGCGGTGCAGGGTGCCCTCCGCGCGCATCAGGTGCGCGAGGGCGTGGTTCCGGTCGCCGAGGAGGTGCTCGTCGGCGGCGACGCTCTCGTCGACGGAGAGCGGGCGGCCGGCGAAGGCGGAGAGGCCGCGGAGGATCCGCTCGCTCCGGCCGTCGGCGTCGCCCCCGTCGACCAGGGCGGCGGTCAGCAGCGCTCCCGCGTTGACCATCGGGTTCGGCGGACGCCCGGTGCCGCTCTCGAGCGTGAGGGCGTCGAAGGCCTCGCCGGTGGGCTCGATGCCGACGCGGTCGAGCGCGTCACCGCCGGTGTCGAGGAGCGCGAGCGCGAACAGGAACGGCTTCACGGCCGACTGGATGCTGAACCGCGACTCCGCGTCGGCGCTCGCGCGGACGGACCCGTCGGGCAGGACGAGCGCGATCGCGCACAGACCCGGGTCGGCGTCCGCGAGCGCGGGGATGCTGTCGTCGACCTCGCCCCCGTCGTCCGGCAGCACCTCCCGGCGCAGCGCCTCGAGGTCGAAGGCCAGGGGATCGGGGAGGGGGCTCATCCGTCCACTCTGTCAGGGCGGGGAGCCCGTCGCGTCCCGGGCCTCAGACGAGCCCGAACTCCGCGTCCAGCGCGTCCAGCTCCGCGGCGAACGACGCGCGCAGACTCTCCTTCTCGTCGGCGGGCAGCCAGGAGGCCTCCGCTCCGGTGAGCGCCATCTCGCGCAGCTGACCGGCGGTCGCGCCGATCGGGCCGGCGGCGAGGCGGTACTCGTCGGCGAGCGTGGTCGGGAACACCCCGGGATCGTCGGAGCAGGGCACGACCCGCAGTCCCGCGTCGAGCATCGCCCGGATGGACGAGCGCCGCCAGGGCCGCCAGGAGCGGCGCGAGGTCGTCGAGGCGACGGTGAACACGACGCCCTGCTCGCGGACGCGCTCGACGACGGCGGGGTCCTCGAGGACGAAGTAGCCGTGGTCGATCCGGTCGCAGCCCAGCAGATCGAGGCAGGTCGTCGTGTTGGCCGCGGTCGGGGCGTGCTCGGAGGAGTGGGCGGTCCGGCCCAGGCCGGCCTCTCCGGCGAGGCGGTAGGCGTCGGCGAAGCGCTCGGGCGGACCCGCCGTCTCGAGGTTGTCGAGCCCGATCCCCGCCACGTACTCGTGGGGGTGGCGGACGACCTCGCGGACCAGCTCGAGCGCCTCCTCCCCGCTGCGGCCCGCGGCCTGAGCCGGGACGGTTCCCGACGGGACCCGCGGGTCCGCGCGGCTCCGGGAGGCCGGACGCGGTCCCGCGGGTCGGACGCCGCTACGCCGTGAGCGCGACCGCCGTCCACGAGACGGGCGGGAGGGTCAGCGTCAGCACGCCGTCCTCGAGCGTCGCCGGGGCCTCGCGCAGGCGAACGCGGTTCTGGTCGTCACGCGTGTTCTTCGCGTAGGGGTCCTCGTCGAACAGGGCCACCGCCTCCGCGATGCTCGAGACTCCGAGGCCGCTGACGTCGACGGTGACCTCGATCGGCTCCGTCTGCGACCGGTTCACCAGGAAGACGGCCGCGCGGCCCTCGTCGACAGTGGCGACGGAGTCGATGAGCGGAGCGTCGCCGTGGCGGGCGGTCGAGTAGGTCCCCGCGTCGATCCGGGGGCGCAGCACCGAGCCGGAGGCCAGGCGCGCGGTGGTCGAGAACGGGAAGAACGTGGTCTGGCGCCACGCGGCTCCGCCCGGCTCGGTCATGATCGGCGCGATCACGTTGACGAGCTGCGCGAGGGAGGCGGAGGTGACCCGGTCGGAGTTCTTCAGCAGCGTGATCATCAAATTGCCGAGGACGACGGCGTCGGCGACGGAGTAGACGTCCTCGAGCAGGCGCGGGGCGTAGGCCCACTCGCGGGTGCTCTGGTCGCCCTCGGCGTCGGCCTTCTCCTTGGCCTGCCACTCCTCGAGGTACCAGACGTTCCACTCGTCGAAGGAGAGCTTGATGTCCTTCGTCTTCTTGAGCTTGAACTTCACGTGGTCCACCGTCGCTGCGACGGTGGCGATGAAGTACTCCATGTCGAGGGAGGAGGCGAGGAAGGAGCCGAGGTCTCCGTCGTACTCCTGGTAGTAGGCGTGGCACGAGACGTACTCGACGTCGTCGTACGCGTACTCGAGGACCACGCGCTCCCACTCGCCGAAGGTCGGCATCGACGAGCTCGACGAGCCGCAGACGACCAGCTCGAGCGAGGGGTCGGCGATCTTGAGGGCCTTGGCGGTGCGGGAGGCGAGCTTGCCGTAGTCGTCGGCGCTCATGTGGCCGACCTGCCAGGGGCCGTCCATCTCGTTCCCGAGGCACCACATGCGGATGTCGTAGGGCTCGGTCCCGCCGTTGGCGATGCGCTGGTCGGCGAGAGCGGTGCCGGCCGGCCCGTTGGCGTACTCGAGGACGTCGAGCGCCTCGAGGACGCCGCGGGTGCCGAGGTTGACGGCGTACATGATCTCGCTGCCGGTCAGCTCCGCCCACTTCGCGAAGTCGTCCAGCCCGACCTCGTTGGTCTCGAGCGAGTGCCAGGCCAGGTCGCGGCGGCGGGGGCGCTCGGAGCGCGGGCCGACGCCGTCCTCCCAGCGGTAGCCCGAGACGAAGTTGCCGCCGGGGTAGCGGATCGTCGTGGTGCCCAGCTCCTTGACCAGCTCGACCACGTCGAGGCGGAAGCCGTCCTCGTTCGAGGCGGGGTGGCCGGGCTCGTAGATGCCGTCGTACACGCAGCGGCCGAGGTGCTCGACGAACGAGCCGAAGAGGCGCGGAGTGACGGGGGCGACGACCGCGGCGGGGTCGAGGCTGATGCGCGCGGTGGCGGCGGGGGCGTCGGTCATGAGGGCCTTTCGGGCTTCGGGCTCCCGCAGCGGGCTCGGCGGCGAGCGGTCTTTCTAACGTTGTACACGATGGTCCGCCCCGGCTCGGCCGCTGTCAAGAGCGGCACCGGCCCCCTCCTGCCTCGCTGCTCGCCGCTGCCGACGGCGGCAGACCTTTTCGATCGTCGCGTCTCCCCGCCGCCGCTCAGCGCACCTGTGCTCGACTGGGCGGGTGCCCTCCTCCGATGCCGTCACCGACGCCTGCTCCGAGCTCGCCGACCGCGCCGACGCCCTCGCGGCGTCGCATCCCCGCCCGCGCGCGTTCCTCGCGGCCGTCGCGAAGGACGTCGCCGGCATCCGCAGCGCTCCGCTCGGCGCCCTCGACCTGGCGCACGGCGGCCGCAACCGGGTCCGGGGGAAGGGCTTCCGCCGCCCCTACGACGACGGCACCCGCGGCCAGGCCCGCCACTTCGCCGGCGTCGCGGGCGCCACGCTGTACCTCGGCGGCCCGCTCGCGCACCTGTTCCTCCGTACCGTCGGCGGCGACGTCCGCGGCTCGGCCGACGACCGGCTGACGACGCGGGCCGTGGAGTGGAGCCGGCTCCTCCGCCGCGGCGAGCTGGCCGTCGCGGACGCGGGCGCGTGGATCCGCCGCGAGATCTGCGGCAGCGGGACCTGCGCCTAGGCCCCGGCCGACGCCCGGCCGACCGGCGGGTCCTCCGCGATCGGACGGCCCGCGGTCGACTCCCGGGCGACCACGGTGAACGCCGCCTCGTGGAGCGTCCCCGGGCCGGTGCGGGTGCCCTCGATCCGGGCCTGCAGCACCTCGACCGCGGTCCGCGCGATCTCGTCGCGCCCCGAGTCCACGCTGGAGAGGCTGGGGGAGGAGTAGCCCGCCTCGTCGATGTCGTCGAAGCCGATCACCGCCACCTCCTCGGGGACGCGGACCCCCGCCTCCTGGAGCGCGCGGACCGCGCCGAGCGCGAGGGTGTCGTTGAGCGCGAACACGGCGTCGAAGTCGAGCCCGGAGGCGAGCACGCGGCGCATCGCCTCGGCGCCGCCGGAGCGCCGCCACGGGCCCGAGACGCCGATCATCCGCTCGTCGTAGGCGATACCGGCCTCGGCGAGCGCGGCGCGGTAGCCCTCGAGGCGGAGCGACGCCGAGCTGACAGCGGCGTCGGGGTGCGTCCCGAGCGCCACGATCCGGCGCCTTCCGGAGGCGAGCAGGTGCGCGGTGGCCGCGTGCGCCGCCGCAGTGTTCTGCATGGTGACGTGGTCGACCAGCCCGGTGAAGATCCGCTCGCCGAGCAGCACCAGGGGGAAGCCGACCGCGAGTGCGTCCTCGTCGGCGAGGCCCAGCGGGCTGAAGAGCAGGCCGTCGGTGAGCTGCCGGCGCTCGCTCGCCAGGACGCTCCGCTCGCGCTCGGGGTCGCCGCCGGTCTGCTCGATCAGCACCGTCAGGCCGCGCTCGTCGGCGGCGCGCATCACGCTGTCGGCGAGCTCGGCGAAGTAGGGGAGGCTCAGCTCCGGCAGGGCGAGGCCGATCACGCCGGTGCGGCCGCGGCGCAGGCTCCGCGCGGAGAGGTTGGGGCGGTAGCCCAGCTGCGCGATGGCCGCCTGCACCCGGGAGCGGGTGGCCGGGCGCACGTGCGGATAATCGTTGATCACGTTCGAGACGGTCTTGATCGAGACGTCGGCGGCGCGGGCGACGTCGTGCAGCGTGACGGCCACGGTCCTCCCTCCGCTCGGCCCTCACGCTACCCCGGGGCTCCGCTCCGGCCTGTCGCGGATCGACGCCGGGGCGGCGTGCGGGCGGAGCGCGCCGCCGGAGCAGGACGCGCCCCGCGGCCGATCAGGTGTACCAGCTGGGCTCGGGGACGGTGTCGAGCAGGGCGAAGACGCCGACCTCGCGGCGCTTGTAGGGCAGCGGATCGTGCAGGGAGTGGGTGCGGAGGTTCCGCCAGTAGAGGTCGAGTCCGACCGAGCTGGCGGAGGCGCGGGCGCCGGTCAGCTCGAAGACGCGGGTCGCCGTCGCGAGGCCGTCCTCCACGATCCGCGCCTTGGCCGCGGCGATCCGCACGGCGATCTCGCCGCGGCGCCGAGGCGTCAGCTCCTCGCGCGGAGCGTGCAGCGCGGCCGAGAGCGCGGCCCCCGTCGCGTCGATCAGCGCCTCGTCGGCCCAGAGCCGGGACTGCAGGTCGCCGTATCCCTCGAGCACGTACCACTCGTCGCCGGCGCGCTCCTTGTCGTCGCCGCCGTACGGCCAGGCCCGGGTGCGCTCGCGGGTGTACTGCGCCGCGCGCTCGAGCGCTCCCTGCGCGATGCCGAGGTAGAACTCGGCGAAGACCTGCTGGATGACGGGCACGTTGAGGGTGTTGTAGACGAGCGGACGGTAGACCTTGTCGACGAAGCCGGCCGCCGCCGCCCACGGCACGCGGACGCCGCGGATCTCGACGGAGCCGGACTCGGTGAGCCGCTGGCCGAGGCTGTCCCAGTCGCGGCCGAAGACGATCCCCTCCTGATCGGTGGGGACGATCGCGAAGAGGTGGGTGTCCGTCCCCTCGAGCACCCCCTCGAGCACGGTCAGGTCGCTGACCACGCCGCCGGTCGAGAACGACTTGCGGCCGGTGAAGACCAGCTCGTCGCCCTCCTCCCGCACGGTGAGGTCGGAGTCGCGCGGGTTCACCGCGCCTCCGTAGAGGAGGTCCCCCTCGGTCGCGAGCTGCTCCACCGCGATGATCTGCTCAGGGGTCCCCACGAGGCGGGCCGCCCAGGCCCAGAGGTAGTGGTAGCCGAGCAGCTGGCCGATCGAGCCGTCGCCGCGCGCGACGGTGCGGACGACGCGGAGGGCGGTGGTCCACTCCTGGGCGCCGCCGCCGTGCTCGGCGGGCCCGAGCAGCGTGACGAGGCCGGCCGCCTTGAGCAGGGCGACCTCGGCGAAGGGGGCGGCGCCGGCGCGGTCGCGCTCGAGGGCGTCGGTCGCGAGCACGACGGCGACCTCCTCGGCGCGGACGAGCCAGGCGTCAGGGGAGTCGGGCCGGGGTGCGGCCGACCAGTGCTCGGCGGCGGCGCCGATCGTCGTCGCGGCGTCGGCGCCGGCGGTCGTGGGTGCGGTGGTGGTCACGGTGTCCTCGTCTCGTCGGGGGGCGGTGTGCAGCGACTGTGCCAGGGGCGAGGTGTCCGGAGCGAGGCGCGTGTCGCCCCGTGTCCGCGTGTGTCCGCGGATGACCGGCGGGCGCCTCTGCACGATTTTGACAATCGTTATCAATAGCCGTTAGCGTGGGGGCACCCGCCCGGCCCCTGACCCAGATCGGCTCACCGTGAAGACCCGCCTCCTCGCCCTCACCGCCCTCCTCGGCGGCACCGCGCTCGCCCTGAGCGGCTGCTCCGGAGCGGGCAGCGCCTCCGACAGCTCCGCCGCCGCCGCCGCGGGCGGGCCCGTGAAGGTCGTCGCGTCGACGAACGTCTACGGCGACCTCGTCTCGAGCATCGGCGGCGACCTGGTCGAGGTGACCAGCATCATCGACAGCCCGGACAAGGACCCGCACGAGTACGAGGCCACCGCCCGCGACCAGCTCGCCGTGTCCGGCGCGACCCTCGTGATCGAGAACGGCGGCGGCTACGACCACTTCCTCGACACCATGATCAGCGCGGCCGGCACCGAGGCCCCCGTCATCACGGCGACCGTGATCGCCGGCCTGGAGGACGTCCACGACCACGCGGAGGAGGAGGAGTCGGAGGGCGGGCACGAGCACGCGGAGTTCAACGAGCACGTCTGGTACGACCTCTCGGTGATGAAGGAGGTCGCGGGGCGGATCGGCGACGAGCTCGCCGCGCTCGACCCCGACAACGCCTCCGCCTACTCCGCCAATCTCGCCACCCTCGACGAGGGGCTCGACGCCCTGATCGCCCGCGAGGGCGAGCTGAAGGGCACGCTCTCCGGCCGCTCCATCGCGATCACCGAGCCCGTCCCGCTGTACATGACCGATGCGCTCGGCCTGACCGACGCGACTCCCGAGGCCTTCAGCGAGGCGGTCGAGGAGGGCACCGACGTCCCCGCGACCACGCTCCAGGAGACGCTGGCGCTGTTCTCCGGCAAGGCCGTCGACGCGCTGATCTACAACGAGCAGACCGAGGGCGCGCAGACGGACGCGGTGCTCGACGCCGCGAAGGCCGCCGGGATCCCGGCCGTCCCCGTCACCGAGACGCTGCCCGAGGGCGACGACTACACCGGCTGGATGACCGCCAACCTCGACGCGATCGAGGGAGCCCTCTCCCAGTGAGCCACGACTCCCCGACCAGGCCCGTCTCCCCGGAGGCGGGCCCTTCGGCGTCCGTGCTGCGGCTGCGCGGCGCCGGCCTCCGCTTCGGCGACCGCGAGCTGTGGAGCGGCGTCGACCTCGACGTGCGCGCCGGCGAGTTCGTCGCGGTGCTCGGCGCGAACGGCTCCGGCAAGACGAGCCTCCTGCGCGCGGTGCTCGGCCAGCAGCAGCTGAGCGCGGGGGAGCTGCAGGTGCTCGGCGAGCCCGTGCACCGCGGCAACCGGCGCATCGGCTACATCCCGCAGCAGAAGCTCGCCGACGAGGGCACGCCGCTGCGCGCGCGCGATCTGCTCGGGCTCGGGATCGACGGCCACCGGTTCGGCCTGCCCCTGCCCTCCCGCTCCCGGCGCGCGGCCGTCGACGCGCTGCTCGAGGCCGTCGGCGCCACCGCCTTCGCCGACGCCCCCATCGGCAGCCTGTCCGGCGGCGAGCAGCAGCGCGTCCGCGTCGGCCAGGCGCTCGCGGGCGACCCGGCGCTCCTGCTCTGCGACGAGCCGCTGATCGCGCTCGACCTCGCCCACCAGCGGGCGGTCAGCGAGCTGATCGACCGGCACCGCCGCGAGCGGAACCTCGGCGTCCTCTTCGTCACGCACGACGTGAATCCGGTGCTCGGCATGGTGGACCGCGTGCTCTACCTCGCCGGCGGCCGGTTCCGGATCGGCACCCCCGACGAGGTCCTGCGCTCGGAGGTGCTCAGCGAGCTCTACGACGCACCCGTCGACGTGATCCGCGCCCGGGGCCGGGTCATCGTGGTCGGCGCCCCCGACCACTCGCACGTGCACGAGCACGAGGAGGGGCAGTCGTGACGGACGTCTGGTCGCAGATCTTCGACTTCTCGGACTACAGAGCGCTGCTGTCGCTGCTGATGAACTCGGTGATCGCCGGCGCGGTCCTCGGAGTGGTCGGCGGGCTCATCGGCGTCTTCGTGATGTCGCGCGACATGGCCTTCGCGGTCCACGGCATCAGCGAGCTCTCGTTCGCGGGGGCGTCCGCGGGGCTGCTGCTGGGCGTCGGCGTCGTCGAGGGATCGATCGTCGGCTCGCTGATCGCGGCCGTCCTGATCGGCGTGCTCGGCTCGCGCGCCCGCGACCGCAACTCGATCATCGCGGTGCTGATGCCCTTCGGACTCGGCATCGGCATCCTCTGCCTGGCCCTCTACCCGGGCCGCAGCGCGAACAAGTTCGGCCTGCTCACCGGGCAGATCGTCGCGGTCGACGACCCGCAGCTCGGGTGGCTGATCGGCATCTCGGTGGTCGTCCTCGTCGGTCTCGCGCTGATCTGGCGCCCCCTCACCTTCGCGAGCGTCGACGCCGACGTGGCGGCCGCGCGCGGCATCCCCACCCGGGCGCTCTCGATCGCGTTCATGCTCCTGCTCGGCCTCGCGGTCGCCGTCTCGGTGCAGATCGTCGGCTCGCTGCTCGTGCTCGCGATCCTGGTGACGCCGGCGGCCGCGGCGCTGCGACTGTCCGCCTCGCCGGTGGTCGTGCCGCTGCTGAGCGTGCTCTTCGCCGTCGGCGCGCTGGTGGGCGGCATCCTGCTCGCGCTGGGCGGATCGATCCCGATCAGCCCCTACGTGACGACGATCTCGTTCGCGATCTACGCGGTCTGCCGGATCATCGGCCGCAAGGGCGTCCGGCGCTCCCGGCTCGCCGTCGGCGGGGGGCGGTAGCGTGGCCCGGGTCGTGCGGAGTGGAGGTGGTCCAGTGGTCAAGCGCAACACGTGGCAGCGCGAGGCGGTGCGCGAGGCCCTCGGGCGTCGCGAGGACTTCGTCAGCGCCCAGGGCCTGCACAGTGCGCTGCACGCCTCCGGCTCGCCGATCGGGCTCGCGACGGTCTACCGCGCGCTCTCGGACCTGGCCGTGGAGGGCGAGGCCGACTCGCTGCAGTCGCCCGAGGGCGAGAGCCTCTACCGCGCCTGCACGCCGGGGACGCACCACCACCACCTGATCTGCCGCCGCTGCGGGCTGACGGTCGAGATCGCGGCCGACGAGGTCGAGGAGTGGGCGCGCTCGGTCGCGTCGCAGAACGGCTTCACGGACGCGCACCACGTCGTGGACGTCTTCGGGCTCTGCGCGGCCTGCACCGCGGAGCTCGCCGAGGCCTGACGCCGGTCCGGCCGGGAGCCCGTCCGCGGGCGCCCCTCGATCCTGGTCCGGCTCAGGCCGGGAGGAACACCCCGATCGACCGGTCCTTCACCACGGAGCCGGCGGGCAGCACCCGCCCGCTCATCGCGAGGTAGACGCCCGGCGGCAGCAGCTGCACGGCGGCCACCGCGGTGCCGAGGTTGAACGCGGCATCGCTGTCGAGCATCCGTGCGGGCTGCATCGCGCCGGTGAGGACGACCACCCGATCGCGGACGACGCCGAGGGCCTCGGCCGTCGCGGTCATCGTGTCGGTGCCGTGGGTGAGGACGATCCGGTCCTCCTCGGCGGCGAGCACCCGCTCGCGGATGAGGGCCCGATCGGCGTCGTCGAGCTCGAGGCTGTCCTTGGCGAGGACCTCCTCGACGCGGAACTCGAGCGTGGTGAGCACCGGGGCGAGCAGGCGCGGCACCATCGGGGCGCCGATCTCGAGCTCGCCCGCGAGCGAGTACTCCTTGTCGACGGTGCCACCGGTGGTGAGGACGAGGATGCGGTCAGTCACGCGATCAGACTAGGCGCCGCCTCCGACACCGGCACGTTCGTGCGCAGTGGCCGCGCCACGTCGGCGGCGGCGGCCCGCATCGGGAACGATGGAGCCATGACATCCTCCTCCCCCTCCCTCCTCCGCACCGGCGCCAAGGTGCTCCTCGGCTCCGCCCTCCTCTTCGCGGGGGTGAGCCACCTCACCCGCAAGCGGGAGGAGTTCCAGGCGCAGGTGCCCGAGTGGGTGCCGCTGGACAAGGACGCGGTCGTGCTCGCCTCGGGCGTGGTGGAGATCGGCCTGGGCGCCTCGCTGGTGCTCGCGCGCCGCCGGGCGCCGCTGGTCGGAGCCGCGGCCGCCGCCTTCTTCACCGCGATCTTCCCGGGCAACGTCTCGCAGTGGGTGACGCGGACGAGCGCCTTCGGGCTCGACACCGACCGCAAGCGCGCCGTGCGCCTCGCGTTCCAGCCGCTGCTGGTGGCGTGGGCGCTCTGGTCGACCCGTCGTCCGCGGGGCTGATCCCTCTCATCGGATACCGCTCGCCAGGCGGCACGACGCCGGCCGTGAGCGCGTGCCGCCCGCCTCGGAGGATCCTCCTCAGCCGCCGCCCTGCTGCGCCTCGGCCAGCAGCGGCGCGAGCAGCTCCTCGATCCGGCGCCGCGCCCCCTCGGCGTCGCCCGCGGCGATCGCCTCGACCAGCTCGGCGTGCTGGCGGGCGTGCACGTCCTCCTCGCCGACGACGTCCTCCTCCAGCACCGACTCGAACATGCCGGTGAGGCCGTCGTAGAGCTCGACGAACAGGTCGTTGTGGGTCGCGACGACGACGGCCCGGTGCAGCGCGGTGTCCGCGGCGATCCGCTCGGCGAGCTCCGGCGCCTCCCACGAGCGGGCCCGGCGGGCCAGCAGGGCACGGAGGGCGGCGACGTCCTCCCCGGTGCGGCGCTCGGCCGCCAGCGCGGCCGTCGCCCCGTCGATCGCGAACCGCAGCTCGAGGCCCTCCCGGCGGGCGGCGCTCGGGATGCGGCGGCGCAGCGACTCGGCGAGCTGTGAGCGCGCGGTGACGAACGTGCCGCGCCCCTGCTCCCGCCGCACGAGGCCCGCCTGCACGAGGGCCTGGACGGCCTCGCGGACGGAGTTGCGTCCGGCGCCGGTCCAGCGGGCGAGCTCGGCCTCCACCGGGATCCGCTCGCCGACGGCCCAGCGGCCGGAGCGGATCTCCTCGTGGAACAGCGCCGTGACGTGGTCGATCACGCTCTCGCGCTGGAACGGCGCCGCGGGGCTAGACTCGCCAGGATTCATCCCATCATCCTATCTCTCGGGGACTCCATGACCGCAGCACCGACGCTCCGCGCCACCGCCCTCCTGGCCCTCGCCGCCATCGCGATCACCGCGCTGAACCTCCGCACCGCCGTCACCGGCTTCAGCCCGCTGCTCGACACGATCGGCGCCGATCTCGGCTTCGGGCCCTCGCTCTACGGGGCGCTGGGGACGATCGTCACCGCCTCCTTCGCCGTCTTCGGCTTCGTCGCCGCGGCCGTCTCGCGCCGGATCGGCCTGGAGCGCACGCTCGCGATCGCGACGCTGGTGACCACACTGGGCATCGCCCTCCGCGCGCTCAGCCCGAGCCCGGTCGCTCTGGTGCTCTCGACCGTCGTCGCCTTCGCGGGCGTGGGCACCACGAACGTGCTCATCGTGCCGATCGTGAAGCGGTACTTCGCCGAGCGGATCAAGACGGTCAGCTCGCTCTACCTGGCGCTGCTGCAGGTGGGCCAGTTCGTCGCTCCGCTGGTCGCGGTGCCGCTGGCCTCGACAGCGGGGTGGCGCTGGGCGATCGGTATTTGGGCCGTGATGACGGCCGCGGCCTGCCTGCTCTGGGCGGCGCTCGCGGCCCGCGGAGGAGGCGGGGCGGCTCCGGCCGCCGCCGGCGGCCGCGTGGACGGGGCGTGGCGCACGCCGCTGCTCTGGGCGATGGTGCTGATGCTCGGGATGACCGGTCTGCACACCTACGGGATCATCACCTGGCTGCCGACGATCCTCGTCGACGCGGGCGCGGATCCGGCGCAGGGCGGGGCGCTGCTGGCGCTGTTCTCGGTGTTCGGCCTCGCCGCCGCCTTCGTGGTGCCGCCGCTGACTCTGGGGATGCGCAACCCGGTCGTGGTCGTGGTGGTGTGCTGCGTGCTGCTCGCCGTCGGCTACGCGGGCCTCGTCGTCGCTCCGCTGGAGGGTGCCGTGGCGTGGGTGGTCTGCCTCGGGCTCGGCGTCAGCACGTTCCCGATGACGCTGACGCTCGTGAACGCGCGGACGCGGACGACCACCGGCTCCTCGACCCTCTCCGGCGCCACGCAGGGGCTCGGCTACGGGCTCGCCTGCCTCGGTCCGCTGCTGATCGGCGTGCTCTACGAGGTGCAGGGGGACTGGGGCGGCGCGTACGCGCTGCTGTTCGCCGGAGTGGCGGTGCTGCTGGTCAGCGGGATCGTCGCGTGCCGTCCGCGGTTCCTCGAGGACGAGGCGGCGCTCCGCCGGGCCTGAGCGGCGGCGCTCAGCGCGACGCGGCCGGAGCGAGCGCGGAGACGATCCGCCCCAGCCCGAAGCGCCAGGCGCTCTCCACGTCGCCGCCGAGGGTGAAGGCGCCGGTGATCTCCATCCCGATGAACCCCGTCGCCCAGGCGGTCAGCGTGCGCGCCGCCTCGAGGGCGTCCTCCTCGCCCGCCAGCTGCGCGGTGAGGTCCAGCAGGCGGGCGCTCGCCGCGTCGCGGTACTCCTGGGCGGTGACGGGCGTGCCGGGAGCGGGGGCCATCACGAGGAGGAACGCGGCCGGCCGCTCGTGGCCGAAGGCGCGGAGGCGGTCGGCGAGCGCGGCGGCGTCCGGGGCGTCGGCGAGGCGGTCGGCGAGCACGGTCAGGGCGTCCGCGGCGACGAGGCGGATCAGCGTCTCGCGTCCCTCGACGCGCTTGTAGAGGGAGGGGGCGCGGACTCCGACGCTCTGTGCGACGGCCTGCATCGTGACCCCGGCGAGCCCGTCGCGCTCGAGGAGCTCGCCGGCGGCGCGCACGATCGCCTCGAGGGAGGTGCGGTCGGGAGTGGGCATGCGCCGAGTATAGCTATTGACAGTAGCCATGATGGCTAACTAGCGTAGCCATCATGGAACTCGGACCCCACCTGCGCCGCATCGGCACCGACATCGTCGCCGTCCACCTCGTCCACACCGACGAGGGCGTCACCCTCATCGACGCCGGCCTGCCCGGTCTCTGGCCGGAGCTCCTGGCCGAGCTGCGCGCGATGGGCCGCACCCTCGACGACGTGCGCGGCGTAGTGCTGACCCACGGCGACTCCGACCACGTGGGCTTCGCCGAGCGCCTGCGCCGCGACCACGGCGTGCCGGTCCACGTGCACGCCGCCGACGCCGAGCGGGCGAAGGGCGGGGCGAAGCCGAGGACCGCGACACCGCGGCTGCGCGTCCTGCCGCTCCTCGGCTTCGCGGCCTACGCGCTGCGGAAGGGCATCGCGACGGTCCCGCCGCTCACCGAGGTCGTCGAGGTGCACGACGGGCAGACGCTCGACCTGCCGGGCGCTCCCCGCGTGATCGCGCTCCCGGGCCACTCCCCGGGGAGCATCGCCGTGCACGTGCCGCTGGCCGACGCGGTCTTCGTCGGCGACGGGCTGACCACCCGCCACGTGCTCACCGGTCGCACAGGTCCGCAGCCCGCGCCCTTCACCGACGAGCCGGAGCAGGCGCTCGCGTCGCTCCGGGCGCTCCTGCCCACCGGGGCGCGCTGGGTGGTCCCGGGACACGGGGCGCCGTGGAGCGGCGGGATCGAGGCGGCGGTCCGGCTGGTCGAGAGCGCCTGAGGCACGGAGCCGCTCAGGAGGCGGGGACGAGCTTCCAGCGGTCGGCGAGGATCTCGAGGCCCTTGTCGAAGGTCGCCGACCACGCCGTGACGTCGTGGGCGCTGTCCGGCACCTCGAGGTAGGTGGCGCTCATGCCGGCGGCGACGGCCGCGGCGTAGACGGCCTTCGCCCCGGGGAGGAACGAGGTGTCCTCTGCGCCGACTCCGAAGATCGCGACGGTGCCGGTGTAGGGGGCGTTCTCCGCGAGGACGTTCACCGGCTTCGCGGCCTCGTAGGCGGCCTGGTCGCCGCCGAACCCCTGCGCGACCGTCGCCGCCTCGCTGCCGAGGGTCGGCGCGAGCTCGCCCGAGGCGTCGACGATGTTGCCGAAGAGCGACGGGTGGCCGGCGCCGAGCTGGATCGAGCAGGTCCCGCCCTGCGAGAGGCCGCCGATCGCCCAGTGCTGCGCGTCGCCGAGCACCGGCAGGTTGGCGCGGATCCAGTTCGGGACGTCGACGGTGAGGTAGGTGGCCGACTTCCCGAGCGGCGAGTCGACGCACATCGGGTTCCTGTCCGGATCGCCCAGCTGGTCGGGCGACACGACGATCGGCGCGAGGCCGGCGTGCGCGGCGGCGTAGGCGTCGAGGGTCTGCTGGAACTTCTCGGTCGAGAGCGGATCGGAGGGCGACCCCGGCTGCCCCGAGAGCATGATCATCACCGGCAGCAGCGGCGGGGTCGCGGTGAGGGCCGCGGGCGGGAGGTAGACCACGGCGTCGCGGGCCGGGAAGCCCGACGCGGTGGCGGGGATGGCGACCGTCGAGACCGAGCCGACGGCGGGCATCCCGGCCGGGGCCGTCCAGGTCGCGAGGTCCGAGTGCGGTCCGTCCGCGGCGGCGACCGGCACGGAGGAGTCGGAGTACGCGCTGATCCCGAGCGCGCTGCGTACCGTGGGGTACTGGCCGAAGTCGATGTTGACGGTCATCGCGGCCGCCGCGACGACGAGCACTCCGGCCGCGAGCGATGCGAGAACCCCCCGCGCGCGGCGGCGGGCGATCGCGTGCCCGAGGACGACCAGGGCGACGCCCAATCCGCCGATCCCGAGGCCGATCGCGACCCGGGTGACCGGCGTGAAGTCGACGCCGAACGGGCCGTCGGGCCCGTCGACGAGGGCGGCCAGGGCGGCGCCGCCGATCAGGCCCAGGAGGAGGACCGCGACGGCGATCCCGCCGCGTCGGGAGCGCCCGCGGCGGGGAGCGCGGACGTGGGCGGCGAGCAGGAGGAGGAGCGCTCCGATCGCGAGCACGTAGACGGCGACGACGAAGGGGCCGGAGACGAGGCTCAGGTCGAGGAGAGAGGTCATGCGTCGATCCGGTCGGAGGGTGCTCGGGCGGGCGTCAGTCTGGCGGCGGTCTCTGGAGGAGAGCCGGGAGCTGTCGGGAGCGATTCTCCTCCCCGGGCGCGGATCCACCGAGCTCTCCACCGATCGGGCGCAACCCCGCGCGCCGCGCCGCCGCTCCCGCCTAGCGTGGGACTCCCGACGCACACCGCGCCCTCACGAAGGAGCCCGCACCATGACGCAGCACCCCCGCCTCGAGACCTCCTCCCGCGAGGCCCGCGCATGAGCCGCGGAGTCGCCGTCGTCACGGGCGGCACGGCCGGGCTCGGACGCGCCACGGTCCGCGAGCTCGCCTCCCGCGGCTGGGACGTCGCCGTGCTGGCGCGCGGCGAGGACGGACTGGCGGCCACGGTCGCCGAGATCGAGCAGAAGGGCCGGCGCGGGCTGGGCATCCCGACCGACGTGGCCGACCGCGAGGCCGTCGAGTCGGCGGCCGACCGGGTCGAGGCCGAGCTCGGCCCGATCGAGCTGTGGGTCAACGACGCGATGGTCGGCGTCTTCGGCGAGTTCCTCTCGACCGAGCCCGCCGACTTCGAGCGCGCCGTGGGCGTCAACTTCTTCGGCTTCGTCAACGGCACCCGCGCAGCCCTCTCCCGGATGACCCCGCGCGACCGCGGGCACGTCATCCAGGTCGGCTCCGCCCTCGCGCACCGGGGCATCCCGCTGCAGGCCGCGTACTGCGCCTCCAAGTTCGGCGCCCGAGGCTTCACCGAGGCCGTCACCGCGGAGCTGCTGCACGCGAAGAGCCGCGTGCGCCTGTCCGAGGTCGACATGCCGGCGCTCAACACCATCCAGTTCAACTGGGTGAAGTCGCAGCTGCCGCACCACCCGCAGCCCGTGCCGCCGATCTACGAGCCCGAGGTGGGGGCGATCGCGATCGCCGACGTGGCCGACAAGCCGCGCCGCCGCACGTGGGTCGGCGAGCCGACCGCGGGCACCATCCTCGGCGACCGCTTCGCCGGGCGCTTCATGGACTGGTACCTCGCCCGCAGCGCCTTCGACGGTCAGCAGGCCCCCGACAAGACGGAGCCGATGCTGCCGAACAACGTCTACGAGCCGGTCCCCGGCGATCACGGCGCGCGCGGCCTCTTCAGCGACCGCGCGCACACCATGACGCCCCAGATCTGGATGATCCGCCACCGCGCCCTGAGCTACGCGGGGGCCGCCGCGGCCCTCGCCGCCGGCGCCGCGGGCGTCGTCTCGGCCCTGCGGAGGAAGTGACCGTGGTCGACGCCGTCGTCATCGGGGCGGGGCCCAACGGCCTCGCCGCCGCGGTCACGCTCGCGCGGGCCGGGCTCTCGGTCACCGTGCTCGAGCGCAACGAGACGATCGGCGGCGGCGCGCGCACGGCGGAGCTGACGCTGCCCGGGTTCCACCACGACGTCTGCTCGGCGGTGCACCCGATGGCGCTCGCGTCCGGCTTCTTCCGCGCCTTCGGGCTCGACCGGCGCATCGAGCTGGTCGTCCCCGAGATCTCGTACGCGCATCCGCTCGACGGCGGCCGCGCGGGCATCGCCTACCGCGACCTCGACCGCACGGCCGAGGCGCTGGGGCGCGACGGAGCGGCGTGGCGCGCCCTGATGGGACCTCTCTCCGAGCGGGCCGACCGCGTCGCGGGCTTCACGAACGACGCGCTGCTGCGGATCCCGACGGACCCGAGCGTGCTGATCCGCTTCGGACTGCGGGTGCTCGAGCAGGGCACCCCGGTGTGGAACCTGCGCTTCCGCGACGACGTCGCCCCGGCGATGTTCTCCGGGGTCGCCGCGCATTCGATCCGCCCGATGCCGAGCCCGTCGACGGCCGCGGCCGCCCTGGCGCTCGGCGCCTACGCCCACGCGCGCGGCTGGCCGGTGCCGATCGGAGGCAGCCAGTCGATCGTCGACGCGCTCGCTGACGACCTCCGGGCGCACGGCGGCACCATCGAGACCGGCGTCGAGGTGACCTCGCTCTCCGAGCTGCCCCCGGCCCGCGCCGTGCTCGTCGACGGCACGCCGACGGCGCTGCTCGCGATGGCGGGGGACCGGCTGCCCCCGGCGTACGCCGCGGCCCTCCAGCGCTTCCGCTACGGCAACGGCGTGGCCAAGGTCGACTTCGCCCTCGACGGGCCGGTGCCGTGGACGAACCCGGAGCTCGCCGGCGCAGGCACGTTGCACGTGGGCGGCAGCCGCGCCGAGATCGCGGCCGCCGAGCGCGACGTGAAGCGCGGTCGGCACAGCCGCAGCCCCTACGTGCTGGTGGCGCAGCCCTCGATCGCCGATCCGACCCGGGCGCCCGAGGGCAAGCACGTCCTCTGGGCGTACACGCACGTCCCCCGGTACTCGCCCGCCGACCAGCAGGAGGCGATCACCGCCCAGATCGAGCGCTTCGCCCCCGGGTTCCGCGACCGCGTGATCGGCGCCTCCTCGATGACCGCCCGCGACATGCAGGCCTACAACCCGAACTATCTGGGCGGCGACATCGCCGCCGGCGCCGCGAGCGTCGCGCAGCTGCTCTCGCGCCCGGTCCCCACGACCGACCCGTGGCGGACGCCCGCGAAGGGGCTCTACCTCTGCTCCTCGTCCACCCCGCCCGGGCCGGGCGTGCACGGCATGGCCGGCTGGCACGCCGCCCGCAGCGCGCTGCGGCACGAGTTCGGGGTGCGCGAGTCGCCCGACCTGTCGCCGGAGGCGCGCCCGGCCTGAGCCGCCGCCGTTGCGCTGCGCCCGTCGCCGCCCCCGGCCTGCCAGGCTGAGGGACGGCGCCCCCACGCGCCCCACCACCACTCGAAGGAGTCCGCGATGTCCCGCACCACCCGCGTCGTCCACTGCCCGCCCGAGTCCGTCTTCGCGGTGCTCGCCTCCGGCTGGCTGTTCCCGAGCTGGGTCGTCGGCGCGTCGCGGATGCGGAAGGTCGACGCCGACTTCCCGCACGTGGGCTCGCAGCTGCACCACTCCTTCGGCCTGTGGCCGCTCGTGATCGACGACCGCACCACGGTTCTCGAGTGGGACCCGCCTCGCCGGATGGTCATCCAGGCCGCCGGCTGGCCGCTCGGCGAGGCCCGGGTGCACGTCGAGGTCGAGCCGCACGCGCGCGGCGCGAAGGTGCGGATGCACGAGGCCCCCGTGAAGGGCCCGGGCACGCTCGTCCCGAAGCCGCTGATGCACTCGTTCCTCTGGATCCGCAACCGCGAGGCCGTGCGCCGGCTCGCCCACATGGCCGAGGCGGGAGCCGCGGGACGCACGCTCGCGCCCGCCTCGCTCCCCTCGCCCGCCGACCGTGCCGGGATCGACCGGCCGAAGCACGTCTGGGCGCGCCTGACCGGAGCGATCGGGTCGATCGCGGTCGGGACGCTCGTGGTCCGCGGCGTCCTCGCGGCCGTGCGGCGCGCCCGGAGCTGACGGGCCCGGACCCGACGGCGCCCGGAGTCGGCGGCGCCCCGGAGACGACGGCGCCCGGGTCGGACGCCGCTCGGCTCGGACGCCGCCCGGGTCAGACGATCCGCTCGACCAGCCGCACGTGCTGCACCGCGACGCGCTTCGGCTCGCCCGCGAAGGCGGCGTCGCGCTCGGGCGAGGCCAGGTACGCCCGCTCGACCTCGGCGAACGCGTCGGCGTCGCCGGCCGTGCTGACCGCCCAGACGAACTCGTTCACCTCGCGGTCGGCGTAGGCGAACTCGATCCGGAAGCCGTGGGCCTCGCGCGCCGGCACGATCCGCTCGGGGAACCAGGCGAGGAAGTCGTCCATCACCCCGTCCATCAGCTCGTAGCGTCGGAGTTGGATCGTCCTGGTCTCGGCTGCAGCGCTCATGCTGCGACGGTACCCGCCCGGCGGCCGCGCCGTCGCCGCGCTACGCTCGCCGCCGACAGCCCCACGCCGAGGAGGACAGCACGGACCCCCGCCACCGCTCCCTCGCGCTGCTCGTCGCCGGCTGCTTCTTCATGGAGAACCTCGACGCCACGATCGTGACGACCGCCGCGCCCGCGATCGCCGCCGACCTGGGCGTCGACTCCGCCGCGGTCTCGATCACCGTCACCGCGTTCCTCCTCACCGTCGCCGTCCTCATTCCGGCCTCGGGCTGGCTCAGCGAGCGCTTCGGTGTGCGCCGCGTCTTCACCAGCGCGATCGCCGTCTTCACCCTCGCCTCCCTGCTCTGCGCGCTCAGCCCCACGCTGCCGCTTCTGGTCGGCGCCCGAGTCCTGCAGGGCGTCGGCGGCGCGCTGATGGTGCCGGTCGGCCGGCTCGCGGTGCTGCGGGCGACTCCGCGGGAGGGGATCATCCACGCCATCGCGATCCTGGTCTGGCCGGGTCTGGTCGCCCCCGTGATCGCGCCGTTCCTCGGCGGGCTGCTCACGACCGTCGCCTCCTGGCACTGGATCTTCCTGATCAACCTGCCCCTCGGGGTCGTCGCGTTCGCGATCGCGCGCCGGATCGTCCCCGGCACCGCCGAGAGCGCGCCGCCCCCGCTCGACGTCACGGGGCTGGTGCTCGTCGCGGTCGGGCTCGGCGCGCTGGTCGGAGCGGCGGGGCTCCTCACCGGCTCCGAGCTCGACGGGCGGGCGGTGGCGCCGCTGCTCGTCGGCGCGGTCGTGACGGCGCTCGCCGTGCGGCACCTGCGCCGCGCCGAGCATCCGCTCGTGCGGCTCGACGCCTTCCGCTTCCGCACCTTCCGGGTCGCCAACGCGAGCGGATCGCTCTACCGGGCGACCGTGAACGCGGTGCCGTTCCTGCTCCCGCTGCTGTTCCAGGACGCGTTCGGCTGGAGCCCGGTGCAGGCCGGCTCCGTGGTGCTGGCGCTCTTCGTCGGCAACCTGGCGATCAAGCCGGCCACGACTCCTCTGCTGCGGCGCCTCGGCTTCCGCGGGGTGCTGGTCGCGGCGAGCGCGGTGGGGGCGGCGTGCATGGCGGCGATGGCGTTCCTCGAGCCGGCGACTCCGGTGGCGCTCGTGGTGGCGCTGCTGGTGCTGAGCGGAGTGGCCCGCTCGGCGGGCTTCACGGCCTACAACACCGTCACGTTCGCCGAGGTCCCGCAGGAGGGGATGTCGGGCGCGAACACCCTCAACGCCACCACGCAGCAGATCGCGGCCGGACTCGGAGTCGCGGTGGGCGCGGTGGCGCTCGCCGTCGGCACCGCGATCGGGCCCGGCCTCGTCCCGTACCGCGTCGCCTTCCTCGCCCTCGCGGTGCTGACCCTCGTGCCGCTCGCCGCCGCCGCCCGGCTCCCGCGCGACTCCGGGAGCGCCCTCACCGCCTGACCCGCGCGGGCGTCAGGCGAGGCCGAGCGCGATGCCGTCGAGGATGTCGTGCGCGGTCGAGTGGACCCGGTCGACGCCCGGCGACGCCTCGTGGACCGCGCGGAGGACCTCGCCCCAGACCAGCGCGCCGGCCGCCAGCACGTCCTCGCGCCCCGGGCGGACCCAGGGGAGGGCCGCCGTCCCCTCCGGAGACAGCGCGGCGAGCTCGTCGCAGGCGGCGAGGACGTCGGAGAGGGGGAGGGACGTCTCGAGCGCGGCGCGGTCGGTGGTGCGGAGGACGTGCGCGGTGATCGTGAGCACGGTCGCGGCGACGCCGACGACGCTCCGGGCCTGCGAGAGGTCGACGGAGGAGGCGGCCAGCGCGGCGCCCACGTCCGCCCGCATCGCCGCGCGCTCGCCCTCCGTCGGTTCGGCGGCCCGGCGGTGGCGCTCGGTCAGGCGGACGCTGCCGACGTCCATCGAGTGCGCCTGCTCCGGCTCCGCTCCGCCGAGCACGAGCTCGGTCGAGCCGCCGCCGAGGTCGACGACCAGCACGGGCCGGGCGGAGTCGACGGCCGAGACCGCGCCGCGGAAGGAGAGCCGTGCCTCCTCCTCGCCGGAGATCGTCTCAGGGGTGACGCCGAGGATCCGCTCGACGGCGGCGAGGAAGTCCTCGCGGTCGGCCGCGTCGCGGGTGGCCGAGGTGGCGACGAAGCGGAGGTGCTCGGCGCCGGCCTCCTGCGCGGCGGCCGCGTACTCGCGGGTGACGGCGAGGGTCCGCTCGAGCGCGGCCGGGTCGAAGCGGCCGGTGCGGTCGACCCCGCGGCCCAGCCGCACGAGCTCGGTGCGGCGCTGGACGTCCCGGAGGCGCCCGCCCTCCACGTCGGCGATCAGCAGGCGGAGGGAGTTGGTGCCGCAGTCGAGCGCCGCGACGCGCGTGGGGGAGGACATCCGCCCATTCTGCCCGCGCGGCCCGGGCCGGAGGCGGGCGATAGCCTGGGGGGAGAGACGAAGGAGCCGCCCGTGCACGAACACCACGTCCGCGTCCACCGCAGCGACGAGGAGCTCCCGCGACACGGGCAGCTCGCCCACGCGCTCGCTGAGGTCGCCGCCGATCCGGTCGAGATCGACGACGAGGTCGCCGAGATGGTGGTCAACCGGGTCATCGACAACGCCGCCGTCGCCACCGCGTCGCTCCTGCGCCGCCCGGTCGTCGCCGCCCGCGCGCAGGCTCTCGCGCACCCCGCCTCCATCGGCGGCCAGGGCTCGGTCGTCCTCGGCGTCGACCCGGCCCGCCGGGTCTCGCCCGAGTGGGCGGCCTGGGCCAACGGAGTCGCCGTGCGCGAGCTCGACTACCACGACACGTTCCTGGCGGCCGAGTACTCGCACCCGGGCGACAACATCCCTCCGCTGATCGCCATCGCCCAGCACGCGGGCATCGGCGGGGCGCAGCTCGTCCGCGGCATCGTCACCGGCTACGAGGTCCAGGTCGACCTGGTGCGCGCGATCAGCCTGCACCGGCACAAGATCGACCACGTCGCGCATCTCGGCCCCTCGGCCGCGGCCGGGATCGGCACGCTGCTCGGCCTCGACGTCGCGACGATCGAGCAGGCCGTCGCGCAGGCCCTGCACACGACGACCGCCACGCGGCAGTCGCGCAAGGGCGAGATCTCGAGCTGGAAGGCGTACGCGCCGGCCTTCGCGGGGAAGATGGCGATCGAGGCGGTCGACCGGGCGATGCGCGGCGAGACCAGCCCGTCGCCGATCTACGAGGGCGAGGACGGCGTCATCGCCTGGATGCTCGACGGCGCCGACGCGAGCTACGACGTCCCGCTTCCCGACCGCGGCGAGGCCAAGCGCGCGATCCTCGACACGTACACGAAGGAGCACTCGGCCGAGTACCAGGCGCAGGCGCTGATCGACCTCGCCCGCCGCCTGCACCGGACGCACCCCGAGGCCGCCGACCCCGAGCGCGTCGAGCGGATCGTCCTGCACACCTCGCACCACACGCACTTCGTGATCGGCTCCGGCGCGAACGACCCGCAGAAGTACGACCCGGCCGCGTCCCGCGAGACGCTGGACCACTCCGTGCCGTACATCTTCACGGTGGCGCTGCAGGACGGCGCCTGGCACCACGTGCACAGCTACGCCCCCGAGCGGGCCGCCCGCGCCGACACCATCGCGCTCTGGCACCGGGTCACGACGCAGGAGGACGCGGAGTGGACGCGCCGCTACCACTCCACCGATCCGGGCGAGAAGGCGTTCGGCGCCCGCGTCGAGATCCTGATGACGGACGGCACGACGATCGTCGACGAGATCGCGGTGGCGGACGCGCACCCGCTGGGCGCGCACCCGTTCAGCCGAGAGCAGTACGTGTCGAAGTTCCGCACGCTCGCCGCCGACGTGCTCGAGGAGTCCGAGATCGAGCGCTTCCTCGACCTCGCGCAGCGCCTGACCGAGCTGACCCCGGAGGAGGTCGGCCGCCTCAGCGTGATCGCCGCCCCCGGCGTCCTCGCCTCGATCGAGCCCCCGCGCGGCCTGTTCTGATCCCGCCGCGGGAGGGTCGTCCGCACGCACGGTGACGCGCGCACGGACGGCCTCCCGCGGCGGGGAGCGCCGTCGTCAGGCGGTCTGCTCGGCGACCCAGTCCTGGATCTCGGCGATGAAGCGCCGGCGCGAGAAGACCCGGCTCCGGGCCCGGAAGGCGTCGACGTCGAGCGCGAGCGCACGGCGCAGCAGGTCGCTCCAGTCCGGATCGCCCTCGAGGTCGGCGATGACGCCCCCGCCGGCGAGGGACACGCTCTCGCGCACTCCGCCGATGTCGGTCCCGATGACCGGCGTCCCGCAGGCCATCGCCTCGACGGGCATGATCCCGAAGTCCTCGACGGCGGGGAAGACGTACACGAGCGCCTGCGCGTAGAGCGCGCGGATCAGCTGGTCGGAGGGCGAGATGACGAAGGTCACGTCGGCCCGGATCTCCTCGGCGTAGGCGCGGAGCCGCGCCTCCCAGGGGCCGTGCCCGGCGATGACGACCGGCAGCCCGGTGCGGGCTCCGGCGTCCATGACCTTCTCGAGGCGCTTGTAGGGGACGAACCGCGAGGCGCCCAGGATGAACGGCCGCGCGAGCGAGTCGAGGAGGCGCAGCTCGTCGTCGTCGAGCGGGGAGCGCCAGTCGGTGATCGTCGAGAGCAGCTCGGTGTTCACCGGCGGGTAGATGACCCTCGACGGCTGGTGCCACGCGTCGCGCACCCGCTGCCCGGTGAAGAGGCTGTTCACCGCGATGGAGGAGGCCTCGGCGGCGCGGAGGCGGTCGATCGGCTTGAGGAGCAGGCTCGCGGTGCGGGCGGCGAGGCTGCTGCCGCGGCCGTCGCGGTCGGGCTCCCAGATGTAGCGGGCCGGGGTGTGCGCGTAGACGAGCTTGCGGGTCGGTCCGCTGGTGCGGACGTGGTGGGCGAAGAGGTGCGAGCTGACCAGCACCCACTCGCGGGAGGCGCCGACCGGGAGCCGCCACGTGGGCAGCATCGCCGGCAGGGCGAGGACCTTGTGGCGGCGCAGCGGCGTGCGCGCCAGCCAGGACTCCGAGACGGGCCTGCCGACGACCTCGGCGCAGTCGCTCCAGAGGACGCGGACGTCGGCGTCGGCGAAGGCCTCGGTCATCGCCTCGAGCACGCGCTCGGCGCCTCCGCGGCGCTCGACCCACTCGTGCACGATCAGGCCGGGACCGACCGGGGGGACGGATCGGGAACGGGTGGTCGCGTCGATGACGGCAGTGATGATGGGCCCCTTCCCCCGGGCGTGCGGTGAGGATCGGGCGGCCATCCGGAGACGGGAGCGGCTCCGAATGCTTATCCGTCGTCGGTGACCGATCAGCAGTGCAGTAGAAGCTAACCGGCTCGTGGAGAAGGAATCGAAAGGCGAGTACGAGTCGTCGCAGAACGACGGGGAAAGGAGAGATCGATGATCCGGATAAGCCGCGAGAGGAATGGCGAGGATCGTCTGGAGTGCGTCGCGGAGGCGCTATTCCCTCGGAGATCACAACGATGGAGGAGAGTCGCGGAGAGGAAGAAGTCACTCTTTCAGTGACGCCGTGCCGGAAGGATCAGGAGACGCCGATGCGCTGCAGGGTCTGCCACCGCCACTGGTCGCGGACGCCCTCGCGCACGGTGCGCACCGCCCGCCAGCCCAGCTCCCGGTCGGCGCGCGCCGGGTCGGCCCAGCTCGCGGCGAGGTCGCCCGGCCGGCGCCCCACGGCCCGCCACCGGACCGTCTCCCCGCTCGCCCGCTCGACCTCGTCGATCAGCTCGAGGACGCTCGTCGGTGAGCCCGTGCCGAGGTTGTAGACGCGGTGCCCGGGCCGCGCGCGCTCGAGCGCCGCGACGTGCCCGGCCGCGAGGTCGCAGACGTGGATGTAGTCGCGCAGCCCCGTGCCGTCGGGGGTCGGGTAGTCGTCGCCGAGGACGTCGACGCACCGGGAGGGGTCGCCTGCGGCCCGTGTCAGCACGGGCAGGAGGCTCCCCGGCGCCGTGGCCGGATCCTCGCCGATCCGCCCCGACGGGTGCGCGCCGATGGGGTTGAAGTAGCGGAGGCTGACCGCGCGCAGGAGGGGATCGGCGCGCGCAGCGTCGCCGAGGATCTCCTCGATGACGCGCTTGGTCGCGCCGTAGGGGCTCGCCGCGCTGAGCCCGGCGGGGGAGTCCTCCCCGACCGGCATCGCGCCGCCCGGGCTGTAGACGGCCGCCGAGCTCGAGAACACGACGGTGCGGATCCCCGCCTCCGCTGCGACCGAGAACGCCGCGGTGGCGAGCCCGACGTTGACCGTCCAGTACTCGAGGGGCCGCCGCACCGAGTCGCCGACCGACTTGAGCCCGGCGAGCAGGACCAGGGCGTCGACCGGTCCGTGGGCGGCGAGGAAGCGGGTCAGCGCGGCCGTGTCGCGCGCGTCGGCGATCAGGCGGGGGACCACCGAGCCGGTCAGCTCCTCCACCGCGTCGAGGGTCCGCTCGCTCGCGTGCGAGAGGTCGTCCACGACCAGCACCTCGTGGCCGCTCTCGAGGAGCGCGACGGCGGTGTGGCTCCCGATGTAGCCCGCTCCGCCCACCAGAAGGACTCGCATGCGGGGGAGCCTAGATCGGCTCCCGCACGGCGTCGGCGCCGCTGCCGGGCCCGCGGATCCGTCGATCCGCGCCGCCGTCACCCGTGCGCGGGACGCCCTCTGCCGCGGTCGTAGCCCGCGATCGCAGCGGACTCGACGGCGAGCGCGACCAGCTTCTCGCCGACCGGGCGGGGCACCACTCCGAGCGCGGCGTCCGCGACTCCCGCGACCAGTGCCGTCCGCCGCTCGCTCCCGCCGCGGGCCAGGAGGCGCACTACCGCGTCCCACGCGCCGGCTGCGGGCACCGCCTCCCGCACCTGCTCGGGGTGCAGCCGCTCGAAGGTGCGGCGGGCCGCCCCCGAGAGGAACGCGCGGCGGCTGCGGACCGCCGCCGAGACGGAGGCGCCGTGGTGCAGGGCCTCGGCGCCGGGCTCGATCCGCACCGGCACTCCCAGGCGGTGCAGCCGGTAGCCCCAGTCGACGTCCTCCCAGCCGTACTCGCGGTAGTCGGTGCTGTAGCCGCCGACCCGGTCGTAGGTCGTCCGCGTCACCGAGACGTTGCCGCCCCAGTAGCGCCAGGCTGCGTCGGAACCCGCCGCGTAGGCGCCGCGGCGGAAGCGCTCGCCGGCCGGCCGGCCGTAGGCGCGGGAGTAGGCGGTACCCGGGTCGACGTCGGGGCAGAGGCCGACGACGCCGACGACCGCGTCCCGATGGGCCCCGACGTGCGCGGCGGCCCAGCCCGGGCCGGGCTCGAGGTCGTCGTCGCAGCGGATCAGCACGTCGCCCCGCGCGGCGTCGAAGCCGGCGGTGAGCGCGGCGGAGCGCCCCCGGTTCTCGGGGAGCACGACGCGGCGCACGGGCACGGGGGAGGCGTCGAGGGCGCGCTCGCTGGCGTCGACGACGCCGTCGAGGACCACGACCACGTCGAGATCGCGGTGGGTCTGAGCCGCGAGGGCGGCGAGGAGGCGGGGCAGGCGGGCCGCCCCCGCGTAACTGGGGACGACGACGCTCGCGACGCTCATCGGGACTCCTCGCCGCGCGGGCTGCTCTCGACCAGGAGCAGCTCCTCCAGCCCGCTCAGCATGCGCGCCAGGTCGTCGGCGATGGCGCCGGGATCGGTGGAGTGGAGGCGGGCGAGCCGGTCGGCCAGGCCGGAGAAGTCCTGCGGCTCGTCGTCGAGCGCCCGCCAGGTCGCGGCCACGCTCTCGCGCAGCGCGTAGGGGCTGCCCATCGGGGAGACGTCCAGCGGGAGCACCAGGACGCGCCCGTTCAGATCGACGGAGGCCGTGTCCGGGCGGCGCCGCCAGAGAAGGAGCCGGGGGTCCTCTGCCATCTTCTCCGAGTCCTCTCCGCTGATCGCCGCCACTGCGAGTAGAAATCCGCCAGCGCCTCTTATCGCGACGCCTCTCTCGCTATGTTTGCCGCCGACGCGCCAAGGGGTGTACGTCGAGCGACAGCACCGGAGGGCCGCCAATGTCGGAGTCTAATCCGCTCGCATCCAGCGATATCAGCGATAAGAGCGAGAAGAAGAGCGCGAATTCCGCGGGCGTCTTCGCACGGCGGACGGTCGTGGCCGGAGCGGTCTGGTCGGTGCCCGCGGTGATGCTGGCGCAGTCCGCCTCCGCCGTCTCGATCAGCTGCTTCCCGGTGGGGACGGTCTTCCAGGCGGTCGCCCGCGGACGCCTCCTCAGCGGCTTCCTCGGCGGCGTGAACCTCGACAATGTCGCCGGTGTCTCGGGCGTGACGGCGACTGCGCCGGCGTCGGGACCGAATCCGCCCGACCCGGTCGTCGTGACGGGCGGCGTCAACGCCACGGTACTGAACGGCATCGCCGTGAACGCGACCGGGCTGACCGGCACGCTCTCCTCCCTCCTCACGCTGGCGGCTCCCGCCGGCGTCGGCACCCTCAACCAGTACGCGGAGGCGAGCACCACCGGCACCGTCCGCGGAGCCTCCGGTGCGATCACCAATGCCGGCCAGCTGGCGCTGACCCCGACCTCGGGGAGCTACCCCGACTTCGGCACCGTCAACCTGCAGGCGATCCTCGCCGCCGTCGGCAGGCCGGATCTGTCTGACCTCCTGACCAACGTTGCCGGGCTCACCCTGCAGATCGGCGCCGTCACCGGACGCGCTGCTCTTCAGTCGGCCTGCGTGCCCGGGTCGGACAACCTGCAGCGCGACTACCAGATCACCAGGCTGAACCTGGTGCTCACGTCGACGGCGCTGACAGCTCTCGTCACCGCGGTGAGGAACGCCCTTGCTCTGATCGAAGACATTCGTGTTGCCACGGTCGCTGTTGTCACGGTCGACGTCGCCGCCATCCTGGCGGGAAACCTGCCCGGCGGAGGTCAGCCGATCCAGGCGAGCCTCGGGACGACTCCGGCGACGCTGACGATCGATCTCGCCTCGCTTCTCGGTCCTGCTCCCGGGCAGCCCGGGAGCACGCAGTTCGGCTCCTACTCCGCCTTCCTCAACAACCTGCCACCGAACTCGACTCTCCTCGTGGACAGCGGTCTCGGCGTTCCGGCAGCTGCCCTGACCGCTTTCACGACGACTCTGGTCACTGTTCTCACGCAGAGGCTGCGCGAGAACATCAGGATTTTCGGGACCCCGCTGAACAGCCCTGACGTGGCCGCTAGCGTCTTGACCCTGGTCCTGAACGTGCTGAACCCGTTGCTCGCGGCCCTGCCGGCTCTCGTCGGAGCCGTCGTCACCACCGCGATCACCCCGGTCTTCACCGCGCTGCGGGACGTCATCCAGATCGACGTCAACGCGCAGAACCGCTCGACCAACCCGACCGGGCCCGCCGCCCTCGAGGCGCTCCCCGTCGGCCGCTACGACGTCGCGGCGCTCTACATCCGCGCGGTGGGGCTCGTGAACCTGCTCGACCTGTTCATCGCCCGCGGCTCCGTCGGGCCGAACGTCCGCACGGGCTAGCCGCGCGCTCGGCGCCGTCAGGCGCCGTGGACCACGAGGCCGTGCTCGACCATCGCGTCGAGCACGGCCTCGACGTGCGCCCGGGGGTCGCCCGCGGGCGGGGCGCCGTGCTCGGCGACGACGGCCCCGGTCAGCGCGTCGACCGTCGCGGGCGTCCCGAGAACGCGCCACAGCACCGGGCCGATCCCGGTCAGCGTCTCGACCCGCTCGTCGAGGAGGCAGCTGACCACTCCGTCGCGCTCGACCCACTCGACGCCGGCGGCGCGCGCGAGCAGGCCCGGGCCGGGCGCCGCCGGATCGGCCTCTGGTGCATCGGCGACGACCGACGACGGCTCCCCGATCCGCTCGAGGAGGGGCAGCACCGTCTCCGCCTCGCGGTAGCGGAGCACCTGCGCCCCGCCGACGGAATCGAGCAGCCCGGCGAGGTGGTGCAGCGCCGCGGGCAGCCGTGCGAAGTGGCTCAGCTCGGGCAGCAGCACCGAGAGCGCCTCGTCGAAGGCGATCGGCTCGAGCCGGGGCTCCGCCGGGCCGGACGGGTCGCGGGCGAGCAGGAGCAGGGCGGCCAGGCGCAGCGGAGCGTCCGGCAGCGGCTGCAGGCCCATCGCGGTGGGGGAGCGGTGCCGCTTCCAGTCGCCGCCGTCGAGGAGGGCGACGGGCTTCCGGAACGGCAGCACCCGCCCGTCGCGGCGGACGGCGAGCGTCTCGTCGGTCACGTACCCGTACCGCCGAGCGGCGAGGCTCACGAGGGTCGACTTGCCGGCACCGGGCCGCCCGACGAACGCGACGACGCGGCCGTCGGGCAGGGCGACCGCGGAGGCGTGCACGCTGAGCAGCCGGCCCTCGCAGGCGTCGGCCGCCGCGAGGGTGAGCGCGGCGCCGATGTGCTCGGCGAGGGCGTCCTCGGTCGGCTGCGCGATCACTCCCGGCTCCCCGACCGGCTCGGTCAGCGACACCCGGTACTCGGAGCCCGGGCGATCGGCGTCGTCGTCCACGTCGTTCCACGACTCCTCCACCTCCGCCACGAAGCGGTCGGGGACGGTGTCGTCGAAGGTGAAGCGCACGCCGAGCCCGAAGGGGGCGCGGATCAGCCGGCGGGTCATGTCAGGTCCTGTCCGTCCGTCGGAGGTGGTCCCACGCGAGCGGAGCCGTGCGGGCGCCGCGGCGCAGCCGCCGCCACCAGCCGGCCGCCACGTCGATCCGGCGCGGGCCGATGGCGGGGTCGGCGGCACGCAGGGCGTGGGGAGCGGGGAAGACGGCGCGGGCGAGGAGCAGCGGCCGCTGCCGCCAGCCGGCCGCGCGCACGGCCTGCACCCACCCCGCGGAGGCGTGGGGCGAGCTCGCGTTGATCCGCCACGCCCGCAGCTCGGCCGCGGGCACCTCCCCGGCGCGCGCGCGGATGCCGAGCGCATCGAGGAAGGGCTGCGCGGTCTGGACGGCGCCGAGCTCCTCCGCCGCCGCCCGGAGCGGAGCGTGCAGCTCCGCGCGGGCGCCCACCGCCTCCACGAGCAGGTCGTAGTCGGAGGGCCGCGTGAGGCGCGGGTCCGTGATCTGCCAGGCGTCGCGGAGCGCGTGCAGCGCCAGCACGAGCGCCGAGTCTGCGACGCTGGCGGTCGCGACCGGACGGCCGGCCAGCTCCACGATCCGGTGCCGGCTCCACAGCGCCTCGAAGGCGTCGCGCGGCGGCACGAGGAAGCCCGGCCACCGCCAGTGCACGTCGATGTCGACCGGCCACGCGGCGTGCCGGTAGGAGCGCGAGTGCTTGGCCGCGAGCGTCGGTCCGTCCGGCCAGGGCCGCTCGGTCCAGCCGTCGGCGGCCAGGAGGGCCAGGATCCCGGGCAGGTCGTCGGGGGCGACCAGAAGGTCGACGTCGCCGGAGGCGCGGGGCGGCCGGAGCCGGTCGGCGGCGGCGGTCGGTCCCTTGAGCACGAGTGCGCGCAGGCCCGCCGCGTCGGCCCGCCGGTGGACGAACGCCGACACGAGCGGCACGGCCTCGTCGGCCCAGAGAACGCCCACGAGCTCCATCCGGTCAGTATTCCAGCGCTCCCGCGGCCCGCGGAGCCCGGCCGGGGGCGGTGGAGCGGAGCGCTCGTCTCGGTGAGGATGGGCCCGCGGGCCGCGGGGGCGCCGCACGGAGGCGGGCGGGGCGGCGGATGATCCACGGGGGAGCGGGCGGCGCCGGGCGGCCTCCGGTGGCGCTCGCGACCAACAACGGCGACATCGGCGGCGGCGAGGTGATGCTGCTGAGCATCGCGGAGGCGCTCGAGGCGCTCGAGGTCCCGGTCGTGGTCGTCGGCCCCTCGGAGCCGCGTGCGCTCGTCGCCGCCGCCCTCGCCGCCGGCCACCGGGTCGTCGAGCTCGAGGCCGTGGGCAGACCCGCCTGGATGCGCGCGCTGCGGCGCTGGGACGCCTCCTCCCGCGAGGGCGTGCTGTGGTGCAACGGGCTGGTGCCGGCCGTCGCGACCGCAGGGCGTCCGCGGCGGATCGTGCATCTGCACCAGCGCCCGTCCGGCCTGCAGCGGCTGCTCGCGCCCGTGGCCCGCCGCGGCGCGCTGGCGACCCTCGTCCCCTCTCGCTACCTCGCGGGGGTCGTCCCCGGGTCGACCGTGCTGCCGAACTGGAGCCGCCGCGTCGAGCTGCCGGAGGCGCGGCCGCGGAAGGACGGGACGACCGTCCTCGGCTTCCTCGGGCGTCCCTCGCTCGCGAAGGGGGTGCGGGTCCTCACCGAGGCGCTGGCGCTGCTGGAGGCCGGGGAACCGGGCGCGTATCGCCTGGTGCTGGCGGGCGAGCCCCGGTTCGTGGCGGAGCGGGAGCGTCGCGAGGTGGAGGCTGCCCTCGCCCCGGTCGCCGCTCTGGTGGACCGGCCGGGGTGGATCGAGCCCGGCGACCTCTTCGCGCGGATCGACCTCCTGGTGGTGCCGTCGGTGCAGCCGGAGTCGTTCGGCCTGGTCGTGACCGAGGCGATGTCGGCCGGCGTCCCCGTGGTCGTGAGCGACGCCGGTGCGCTCCCCGAGGTCGTCGGCCCGTCGATCGGCGCCACGTTCCGAGCCGGCGATCCGCGGGCTCTGGCCGAGCTGATCAGAGCCCGGAAGAGGAGAGGACTATCGGAGTCGCGGGAGAGTGATCGTGCCCGCTGGAACGATTCCTACTCGCCGTCCTCCGGGAAGTCGGCTATCGACGGACTTCTGGCGCGAATGGTCCTCTCCGGTGATTCCTGATCCTCCCGCCACGGGACCGATCCGCTTTCCGGAGAATGCCGCGGCGAGCCTCTCCTCCTCCCTCCGGAAAGGACGACGATGACCCCCGAACCGGAAGTCCTCAGAGTGCTCGGACTGTTCCTCAAGCACCCGACACTGCGCCTGGCTCCGGGCGAGCCCTTCGCCCGCGGGAGGCTGCCGTACCGGGCCGACCTCCTCCGGGACGACTCGACGCGGCTCCTCGTCCCCGGTCACGCGTCTCGGCCCGCGCACGTGAAGCTGCGCGACGTCGTGGAGCACCGCACGGGGCTGAACGTGGACACGCAGCTGCGCGCACTCCGGGCGGTCCGCTCGGCCGACGCGGTGCTCTGCGTGCTCGAGCCGGAGGCGGGCCTCCCCGCGCTGCTCCGGCGCGCGCGGCTCGGGCCGTACGGCCGCACGCCGCTCGTGGTCCTCTCCTGCTGGTGGGCGGAGGAGCTGCTCACCGGCTCGCCGGAGCGGCGCCGACAGGTGGTCCGGCTGCTTCAGGGGGTCGACCGGCTCGTCGTGCTCAGCGAGAACCAGCGCGAGGTCTTCGCCCGTCACGGCGTCGACGAGCGGCGGATCGCACCGGTGCTCTTCGGGGTCGACTCCGACTACTACCGGCCCGTTCCGCCGCGTCCGAAGCGGTTCGAGGTGCTCGCCGTCGGGGTCGACCGCGGGCGCGACTTCGACTCGCTGGTCGCCGCCGCCGAGCGCCTGCCGCACCGGCGGTTCGACATCGTGACCACTCCTGCGCGGCGGCCGTCCCGGGCGCTGCCGGCCAACGTCGTCCTGCACGATCCCGTCTCGGTCGGACGGCACCGCGACAACCTGCGCGACGCCGAGCTCGTCGTCGTCACCAGCCACGACCTCGCCTACCCGACGGGCCAGAGCGTCCTGCTGGAGGCCTCCGGCTGCGGGACCTGCACGGCGGTCACCGCGAGCGCCGCGATGACCGGCTACGTCCGCGACGGCGAGACGTCCTTCTCGCTGCCCCTGCACGATCCAGCGGGGATCGCGGCGGTGCTGGAGGCGGTGCTGAGCGACGACGGGAAGAGGGCCGAAGTCGCCCGCGCGGGCCGGGAGCGGGTGCTGGCCGAGCTGAACGCGCGGCACATGTGGGCGGGCGTCCGCGAGGTCCTCCGCGACGCGGTCCGCGAGCGCGGCCGCGCCTGAGCGGCGGTCGGCCGGGGCCGCACCGGGCGAGCTCCGTCGCACAGGGAAGGGCCCGCCGACCGGGACCTCCGCGCCCCGGACCCGCGGATCCGCGCCGGATCGGGCGGACGCGGGAGGCGCTACTCCGGCGGCAGAGCGCGAGCGCGGGCGGACTGCTCCGCGAGCAGAGCGAGACCCGCGCCGATCACGACGAACGAGATCGGGGCGAAGAACACCTCGCCCAGCTGCGTCGCACACAGCAGCACCAGGATGCTCGCCGCGCCGACCGCGTGCCCCGGGCGGCTCCCGGCCCCGGCGGCCGTCGTCGCGAAGCCGGCCACGAGCACGGTGCCGATGACGCCGACGAGCAGCACGACGCCGCCCTCGGCCATCAGCGCCAGGTAGGAGTTGTGGAAGAACCAGTCGATCCCGTCGACCCGCGCGGTCGCCTGGCCGAGCCCGGAGCCGGTCCACGGCGAGAGCGCCGCCTTGTCGACCGAGGCGTCGAGGATGCGGGCGCGCAGGGCGTCGGAGCCGGCCCGCTCCACCCCGTAGTCGCCGGCCGTCGCCAGGTTCCGCTCGGCCCAGAGGAACAGCAGGACGAGGCCGCCGCCGAGGAGCGCGCGGAAGAGCAGGCGCAGGTGCGGCGCCGCGACGAGCCACACGAGCGCGCAGGCGTAGGCCGCCATGGACGTGCGGGAGTCGGTGGCGACGACCGCGGCGGCCCCGAGCGCGAGCACGCCGGCCCGCAGCCACAGCCGCGAGCTGAGCGCCGAGACCAGCAGTGCCGCCGCTCCGTAGACGAGACCGGCCACGTTCTTGTCCTGGAGGAAGCCGGTCAGGGCGCCCTGGTAGCTGTCCGGGGCGAGTCCCGCGACGAACAGCACGGCGTTCAGCGACAGGGCCGCGGCGAGTCCTTTGAGCCCCGAGACCACGTCGATCCGCCCGCTCGCGAGGAAGCCCGCGGCGAGCATGACGAGCGCGATGTTCGCCGCCCGGCGCAGGGCGTCGAGGCCGTCGAAGGACGAGCCGGCGAGGACGAAGGCGAGCAGGGCGAGGCACAGCCACGGGTACCAGGCGGCCCGTCCGAGACGGCGGGTGGGCCGCCGGAAGAGGCTGACGAGGACCAGGGCGGCCAGCGCCGTCTGGGCCAGCGGGACGCTCCCCGGGAGGAAGGGGGTGGGGAGCCGGTAGACCAGGAGGCCCATCAGGACGGCATCGAGTATCCGAGCGGAATGTGCTATCGGAAAGGCCTCGTGAACGAGTGGGGAACGCCTCTCGACGACGATCTCTCCCCCTGGTGCGGACATGTCGTCATCCTCGCAGAAAGGGCCTCCCGAGGGGTCGGGGACCGCCTAGGGAAAGGCGCTCCGCATTGCTAGCGTGACCGACACCTCAGCATCGTCGTGCGGCGCATGCGCGGCACGCAGAAAGGTGCGCAGTGACTGTCGTCGATCTCATCGCATTCATCCGGCGGAACTGGCGGACCCTCGTGGTCGCCGTGCTCGTCGGAGCTCTGGCGATGGCCGCCTTCTCGTTCCTCACTCCGAAGGTCTACGAGTCGAGCTCGGCCGGATTCGTGATCGCCGCGAGCGACGGCAGCTCGGCCGATGCGATCAGCGGGTCGCAGACCGCGGTGACCCGGGCGAACGCCTACCTGCCGCTGATCTCGAGCAGCGCCGTCTCCGAGCGGATCGAGGCCGACCCGGAGGCGAACCCCGGCGGGGAGGCCCTGAGCGGCCGCCTCACCGCGAGGGTCGCTCCGGGCAGCACCCTGATCGAGGTCACCGCCGCGGCCGGGACCGCGCAGAACGCCGCAGCACTGGCCAACGGGGCGCTCGCGGCGCTGGCGGCCGTCATCACCGACATCGAGACGCAGTCCACCGCGGACCGCACACCGCAGATCACCGTCGTCCCGCTCGAGAACGCGGAGCCGCCCGCCGCTCCGACGAGCCCCGACTGGGTGCGGAACATCCTGCTCGGCGCCCTGGGCGGCCTGGTGCTCGGCTTCGGTCTCGCCTTCCTCCGCCGGGCCCTCGACATCCGCGTGCGGACCGTCGACGACCTCACCGAGCTCTTCGGCGTCGGCGTCCTCGGGCGCATCCCCAAGGCCGGACGCCCGGGCCGGACCGGCGGCCGCCGCGGCACCGACGCGCTCACCGCGGAGGCGTTCCGCTCGCTCCGGACGGGCCTGCGCTTCTCCAGCGTCGACGAGGAGACGCGCAGCGTCGTGATCACCAGCGCCAACCAGGCCGAGGGCAAGTCCACGATCGCCGCCGGACTGGCCCGCGTCACCGCGGAGTCCGGGCAGCGCACCCTCCTGGTCGACGCGGACCTCCGCCGGCCCTCCGTGGCGCGGATGCTGGACATCGACGGCGCCATCGGCCTCAGCGAGGTCCTCAGCCACCAGATCCCCGTGGACGACGCGATCCGCCCCACCGGCACCGCGGGCCTCTACGCCCTCCCGGCCGGGCACATCCCGCCGAACCCGTCCGAGATGCTCGGCTCCGAGGCGATGCGCGCCCTGGTCGCGCGCCTGTCGAAGGACTACTTCGTCATCATCGACGCGCCGCCCGTGCTGCCCGTCACCGACGCCTCCATCGTCGCGACCGTCGTCGACGGCGTCGTCTTCGTCGTCGCCTCGAACCAGACGCGCCGGCCCGAGGTGGTCGCCGCCCGGCGGATCGTCCAGCAGGTCCGCGCCCGCGTGCTCGGCACCGTGCTCAACATGGTCACCGCCCGCGACGGCGACACCGGGTACTACTACTACGACCGCAAGAACGCGTACTACGCCGAGCCGCAGCCGGGGACGGGGCGCAAGCGCGCGGCGGCGGCACCGCGCCGGTCCGAGCTCGCCCCGGTGGAGTCGCGGGCCCTGCCTCCGCAGACGTCCCGCCGGGCGGCTCGATGAGCGGGCGCCTGCTCCTGCTCTGCCATGCGAACGTGGCCCGGTCGCCCTCGGCCGAGCTGATCGCGGCGCGCCTGCTCGGCGCCGGCTCCGACTGGCGGGTCGAGAGCGCGGGAACGCACGCGGAGGCCGGCCGCGGGCTCGACCCCGAGCTCAGCGATGCGCTGCGGGCCCGCGGGCTCTCCACGGCCGGGCACCGCGCGCGCCAGGCCGACGGCCGGATGCTCGCCGGCACCGACCCCGTGCTCGTGTTCGAGGCGGGCCAGCGGGAGTGGGTCACCCGCCACTTCCCGGCCGCCGCGCGCCGCACCACCACGGTCCGCCGGGCGGCGCGGCTGGCGGGAGCCGCCCCCGGCGTCCCGCTCCTGCGGCTGCTCGCCGACGACACCGCCCCCTACGGAGCCGAGGACGACTTCGCCGACCCGTTCGGGCGCGGACCGGACGTCGCCGCGGCGGCCGTCGAGGACATCGACGCCCTGCTCCGGGTGATCCTCCCCGCTCTCGGCGCTCTGCCCGTCGGCGCGGAGCCCCCTGCCGCCACCGTCCGGAGCACCCGCCGCTCGCTCCGCCGGGACCGCGCCGCCGAGACGGTCGCGAGGTGACCGCCGAGGGGGTGAGCGTCGTGATCCCGCACTACGGCGACCCCGCGCCCGCGCTCGCCCTCGTCGAGCGGCTCCGCAGCCAGGAGTCGCCCCCCGCACTCGAGATCGTCGTCGTCGACGACGCCTCCCCGGTCCCGTTCCCGGCCGGGATCGACGGAGTGGAGGTCGTGCGGCGCGAGCGGAACGGCGGCTTCGGCGCCGCGGTGAACACGGGCGCCGCCCGGGCGCGCCACCCGCTGCTCCTGGTGCTCAACAGCGACCTCGTCGTCGGACCCTCCTTCCTCCGCGACCTGCTCGAGGCGGGACGGCCGTGGCTGCCCGCGGTCGTCGCTCCGGACCTCGTCGACGCGGGCGGGGAGCGGCAGTGGGTCGGCCGGCGCTTCCCGCGGCTGCGCCACTACGTCGTGGAGTGGCTCACTCCGCTCGCGCGCTGGCGCCCGCGGCTGCACGCCGCCGTCGGCCACGACACCCGGTGCGCCCAGGGCGCGACGGTGCCGGTGGACTGGGTGGTGGGCGCCGTGATGCTGCTGCCGGTGGCCGAGTTCCGCGCGGTCGGCGGGTTCGACGAGGCCTTCCACATGAACTGCGAGGAGGTCGACCTCCAGCGCCGGCTGCGCGAGCGCGGCGTGCCCTCGGTCTTCGCCGGCTCCGTCGTCGCCGAGCACACGGGAGGCGGCTCCTCCGACCCCGCGCGCCGACTGGTCTGGCTGGTCGCCTCGCGCCTGCGCTACGCCCGCAAGTGGGGCGGGCGCCCCGCCGCCCTCGCCGCGGCCCTGCGCGCCGCCTCCGCCGTGAACCTCGCCGCCAACGCGGTGCGCGCCGCCGCCGGCAGCGACGTGCGCCCGCTGGCCGTCCTCCGGCGCGAGCTCCGGCTCGTCGCCGCCGCCGAGGCGGCATCCCGATGAGCGGGCCCGTGCTCGTGGTGAGCCCGGTCTTCCACGGCTACTGGGAGGCGCTCGAGTCGGCGCTGGCCCACCTGGGCGACGACGTGGTCGTCCACCGCTACGACGCCGCGACCGGGCTGGCCCATGTGCGCGACGCCCTCGGCCACCGGCTCCCCGGGGGCCGGCTCCGGCGCTCGTCGATGCGCGCCGAGACCGACCGCGCGATCGCGGCGCTGCGCGCCGTCCGGCCCCGGGCCGTCCTCGTGGTGAAGGGCGACTCCCTCGGCGACGCCTGGTGGGAGGAGGTCGGCCGCGCCGGCGTCCCCGTGGTGCTCTGGCTCTACGACGAGCTCCGCAACATGGGACACCCCGTGGACCGCCTGCGCTCCCTCGCCGGGGAGGCGGTGTCGATCGTCAGCTACTCCGCCGCCGACGTCGCCGAGCTCGCCCGCGCGGGGGTTCCGGCCGGGCACCTGCCCGACGCCTTCGACTCCCTCCTCTCCTTCCGCCCCCGCCCCTCCGCCGCGGTGACCTTCGTCGGCGCCCGCTACCCCGAGCGCGAGCGCGTGCTGCGGGAGCTCGCGGCCGGCGGGGTCGCGGTCGAGGCGTACGGGCGGCAGTGGTCGCGGCACCCCTGGGACGTGGCGCGCACCGGCCGCTGGCGCTCGGCCGGCGTCCCCGCCCGCCGCGACGTCCCGCGGGCGGGCTACTACGGAGTGATGGCCGGCTCGACCGCGACCCTGGCTCTGCACGGCGCGGGCCACGGCGGACTCTCGATGCGCGCCTTCGAGGCGCCGGGCGTCGGGGCGCTGACCCTGATCGACCGGCCCGAGGTGGCGGAGTTCTACGAGGTGGGCAGCGAGGTGCTCGTCTTCGAGGAGCGCGACCAGCTCGTCGAGCACGTGCGGCGGGCGGGCGCGGACCCCTCGTGGGCGCGGCGCATCCGCGAGGCGGGCGCGCGCCGCACGGGCGCCGAGCACACCTTCGTGCACCGGATGCGGGAGGTGAGGGCCCTGTGGCGCTGACGCACCCGACCGACCTGGAGGCCTGGCGCCGCTGGCAGCGCGGCCGCGACCCGCTGCGCACCGCCCGGGCGGCGCTGCGGCGCTCCGAGCCGACCCGCCTGGTGCTGCACGTGCGCGGCGACCGGCCTGCGGTCCTGCTCGCGGTGGAGGCGTCGACGGCGAGCGCCCTCGCCTCGACCGCGGCCTCGCTCGCTCCTCTCGGCGGGGCTCCCGCGGCGGTCCTCGCTCCCTCCGGAGCCGGCGACGCGCTGTCCGGGCTGCTGCCGGGCCGCTGGAGGGCGCACCCGGTCGACCCGGAGGCGGACCCGCCCGCCGAGCTGCGGAGCCTCCGCGCCGTGATCGCCACCGGCCACTTCCTCGCGGCGGGAGCGGCCGCCCACCGCTGGTCCGCGATCCTCGGCGCCCGCTTCCTGGTCGTGCAACACGGCCTGCTCACCCCCTCCGCCCCGCCGCTCCCGCCCGGAGCGACGCTGCTGGCGTTCTCGGAGGAGGACGCGGCCTTCTGGACCTCCGGCCGCAGCGACGTGGAGACCGAGGTCGTCGGCAGCCAGCTGCTCTGGACCGCGTCGCGCCGCCCGCGCCCCGAGCGGCTCGAGGAGCGGCCCCTGTTCCTCGGCCAGCTGCACGGCGCGGAGCTGCCCCGGCGGACGGCCGCGGCCACCGCCTCCCGCTTCTGCCGCGAGGCGGGCGCCGACTACCGCCCCCACCCCGCCGAGGTCGACCGCCGCTCGCGCTGGCAGCACGCGCGGTGGGAGCGCCGCGGCATCCGGGTGCTCCGCGGCGGCGACCTCGCCGCGCAGGCCCGGCCGGTCGCCTCGATCTTCTCGACCGGGGTCCTGGAGGCCGCGGCCGCCGGGGTCCCCGCGTGGGTCGTCTGCGAGGACCCGCCCGCCTGGGTGCTCGAGTTCTGGAGCCGGTACCGGCTCGCGCGCTGGGGCGGGCAGACGCCGACCGCGGCTCCGCCCGTCCCGGCCGTCGAGCCGGCCGTCGCCGTCGCCCGCCGGGCACTCGCCATCGCCGAAGGAGGCACCCCGTGACCGTTCTCTGCGTCATCCCCGTGCGCGGGGGCTCGAAGGGCGTCCCGCGCAAGAACGCCCGCCCCGTCGCGGGCCGCCCGCTGGTGGTCTGGAGCATCGAGCAGGCGCTCGCCGCCGGACTCGACGTGCTCGTGTCGACCGACGACCCCGAGCTGGCCGCGATCGCGGAGGGGGCGGGAGCGGACGTGCCGTTCCTCCGGCCCGCCGAGCTGGCGCGCGACGAGACGGCGACCGAGCCCGTCGTGCTCCACGCGATCGAGCACCGGGCCGCGCTGGGGCGCCGCCCGGACGCGGTGATGCTGCTCCAGGCGACCTCGCCGATCCGGCTCCCGGGCACCCTCGCCCGCGCGCTCGAGCAGTTCGCCTCGACGGGGGTCGACTCGCTGGTGGGCGTCGTCCCGCAGACGCCGTTCCTCTGGCGGCTGCAGGAGGGGGCCGCCGTGCCGCAGTACGACGTCACGGCCCGGCCGCGGCGCCAGGACCTCGCCGAGGCCGACTTCTTCTACCGCGAGACCGGGTCCCTCTACCTCACCCGCACCGAGGTCTACGAGCGCGAGCGCAACCGGATCGGCGGCCGGGTCGGCCTGTTCGTCATGGACGAGGCGGAGGGCGGGGACATCGACACCGAGGCGGACCTCGCGGCGGTCGAGCAGACCCTCCTCGGCCTCGCGGCGGGAGGCGGCGCATGATCATCGACCGCCACCTCGCCCCGTTCATCGTCTTCGCCGAGGACCCGGTGCTCACCGCGCTGGCCAAGATCAACGCGAACAAGCAGCGGATCGTCTTCTGCGTCGACGGGCACGGGATCCTCCGCGGGTCGGTGTCCGACGGCGACTTCCGCCGCTGGATCATCGCGAACCCGACGGCCTCCCTCGACGTCCCGGCCCTCGCCGTCGCGAACACCGCCGTCCGCACGGCGGGAGCGGACGAGCCGGCTACCGCGATCGCCGCCCGGCTCGGCCGCGACGGGATCAGCCACCTCCCGCTCGTCGACGACCGCGGGCACCTCGTCGCGATCGCGGTCGAGGGCGATCGGGCGCTGCGGATCGGCCGCCACGAGGTGGGCGACGGCCACCCGGCCTTCCTGATCGCGGAGATCGGCAACAACCACAACGGCTCGGTCGATCTGGCGCGGCGGCTGGTCGACCTCGCGGTCGAGGCGGGAGCCGACGCGGTGAAGTTCCAGCTGCGCGACCTCGACTCCCTCTACCGGCGCGCCGGCGGGGCCACCGCGGGGGAGGACCTCGGCGCCCAGTACACGATCGACCTCCTGCGCCGCTTCTCGCTGCCCGCCGAGCCGCTCCTCCGGGTCTTCGACCACGCGGCCGAGGCCGGGATCGACGTCCTCTGCACCCCGTGGGACGCCCCGAGCGTGCAGGCGCTCGTCGACTACGGGATCCCGGGTCTCAAGATCGCCTCGGCGGACCTCACCAACCACGGCCTGATCGAGGACGCCGGCACCCGGGGGCTGCCCCTGCTGCTCAGCACCGGGATGTCCCGCGAGTCCGAGATCCTCGAGTCGGTCGCGCTGCTGCGCTCGCTCGGCACCTCCTTCGCCCTGCTGCACACCCAGTCGACGTACCCGGCGCCCTACCGCGACCTGAACCTCGCCTACCTCGACCGGCTCGCCGAGATCGGCGGCGGCGTCGTCGGCTACTCCGGCCACGAGCGGGGCTGGCACGTCCCCGTCGCCGCCGTCGCCCGCGGGGCCCGCATCGTCGAGAAGCACTTCACGGTCGACCGGGGGATGGAGGGCAACGACCACACGGTGTCCCTGCTCCCGGACGAGTTCCGCCGCATGGTCGGCGAGATCCGCGACATCGAGGACTCGCTCGGCACGCGCGACGCCCGATCGGTCTCGACGGGGGAGTCGATGAACCGCGTCTCGCTCGCGAAGTCGCTGGTCGCCTCCCGCGACCTCTCGATCGGGGACGTGGTGCGCGCCGCCGACGTCGTCGTCCGCAGCCCCGGCCGGGGCCTCCAGCCCAACGAGCTGCCGCAGCTGCTCGGCCGCGCGCTCCACCGCGACGTCGAGGAGGGCGGGTTCTTCTTCGCCGGCGACCTGCGCGAGAGCACGCCGTCCGGCCGGCCGTTCCGGTTCCGCCGCCCCTGGGGCCTGCCGGTGCGGTACCACGACCACGCGGCGCTCGCCGCGGAGTCGAACGCCGACTTCCTCGAGTTCCACTTCTCGTACCGCGACCTGGAGATCGAGCCGGACGACGTGTTCACCCGCCGCCTCGACTCCGGCTTCACCACCCACCTGCCGGACCTGTTCGCGGGCGACTTCCTCGTCGACCTCGCCTCCTTCGACGACGACGTGTGGGAGCGCTCGATCGCGGAGGTGCAGCGCACCGTCGAGACCACCCGGAGCCTCGCGCGCTGGTTCCGCCAGGAGGAGGACCCGATGATGGTCGTCACGATGGGCGGCTTCACCCGCCACGCGCACGTGGCTCCGGATCAGCGCGCTCCCCTCTACGAGCGCGTCGCCGACGCCCTCGAGCGCATCGACACGAGCGGCGTCCGCGTGCTGGCGCAGACCCTCCCGCCCTACCCGTGGCTCATGGGCGGGCAGCAGTTCCACAACCTCTTCGTGGACCCGCGCGACACCGCGGAGTTCGCGGCCGCGACCGGCACGCCGCTCTGCCTCGACGCCTCGCACACCAAGCTCGCGGCGAACCACCTCGGGCTCGCCTTCTCGGAGGCGGTGGCGCTGCTCGCTCCGCTCAGCGCGCACCTGCACCTCGTCGACGCGACGGGTGTCGACGGCGAGGGGGTGCAGATCGGCGAGGGCGAGATCGACTGGCCGGACTTCGCGGCGTCGCTCGACGAGCTGGCGCCCGGGGTGCCGTTCATCCCCGAGATCTGGCAGGGGCACGTGAACAGCGGCGAGGGCTTCTGGACCGCGCTCGAGCGGCTGGAGGAGTGGCTGTGACCCCGCTCGCGCTCTGGGCGGTGCCGGTCGGCGAGTTCGGCGGGGTGGCCCGCCACGTCCTCGACGCTGCCCGGCACGAGATCCCCGGCCACCGGCTCGTCGTGCTCTGCCCGGAGGGAGTGCTCGCCGAGCGGCTGCGGGAGCAGGGCTCGGCCGTGACGACCGGGCGCTTCGGAGTGTCCGCCGGTGCCGCCGCCTCCGTGGCGACCCTGCGCGCGACCGCGGCGGCTCTCCGCCCGGCGGTCGTCCACTCCCACCTCGCCCACGCCGACCTCGTGACCGCGGCGACCCCGCTGCCCCGCGGGGTCCGCCGCGTCACGACGGAGCACGGCATCGCCGGGCCCGACGTCTACCACCGCACCGCACTGCGGGCGCGGACGACCGCGGCGGCGCACCACGCGCGGCTGCGGTCCTTCGACGGCGCGATCGCCGTCTCGGAGGCCACCCGCCGCACCATGATCGAGAAGTGGCGGCCGAGCCTGCCGGTGCAGGTCGTGCTCAACGGAGTCGACGCCGCGCCCCGCGACCGCGAGCCGGGGGAGCCGGGCTCCCTCCGGGTCCTCTCGCTCGCGCGCCTGGCGCCGGAGAAGCGCCTGGACGCGCTGCTCGAGGCCTTCGCGGTGCTGCACCGGCGCGTGCCCGGCGCCACGCTGACCGTCGCCGGCGAGGGACCGCTCGACGGCGCCCTGCGCGCCCGGGCCGAGCGGCTCGGCCTCGGCGACGCGGTGTCCTTCCCCGGCTTCACCGATCCGGAGGCGGCGCTCGCCGCGGCGGACGTCGTCGCCCAGCTCTCGGTCTGGGAGAACTGCTCCTACACGCTGCTCGACGCGGCCGCCCGCGGGATCGGCGTGGTCGCCTCCGCGGTGGGCGGGAACCCCGAGATCGTCGAGCGGGACTCGCTGGTCGACGCCGACGACCCGGAGGCGGTGGCCGCGGCGCTGGAGCGGCAGGCGTCGAGGGCCGCGGCTCCTCGCGCCGTGCGGGACGTCGCCGCCATGTGCGGCGGGATCGCCGCCGTGTACGAGGGGGTGGCGGCGTGAGCGGCGGGTCCCTGCGACCGGGACTGCGCACCCTCCTCTCGCTGGCCGGTGCCGCCTCTCCGGGCTGGATCACCGCCGCCGTCGCGGGCTCCCTCGCGCTCGCGGTCCTCGACACCCTGGGCGTCGCCGCGATGGTGCCGCTCATGGCGCTGCTCACCGGGACCGACACCACCACGGGCGCGCTCGGCGTCCTCTCCGGCGTCCTCGGCTCGACGGACGTCCAGACCCTCCTCCCGATCATCGCCGGCTTCGTCGCGGTCGTCTTCGTGCTCAAGAGCGCCGGGACGATCGTCTTCCGGTGGTGGCTGCTCGGCCGCACCACGCGGATATCGGCCGACGCTGCGACGGAGCTGCTCCGGCGGTACGTCCTCGCGCCCTACGCCGTCCACCGCTCCCGGCGCCTCGCCGAGGTGTACCGGACCATCAACGACGCCAGCGCGCAGGCGGCCGGCGTGCTCCTCGGCGTGATCGGCATCGCCTCCGACCTGCTGGTGCTCGTCGCGATCGTGGCGATCCTGCTGGTCGCCTCGCCGGTCGCGACCCTGTTCGCGGCCGTCTTCTTCGCGGTGCTGCTCGGCGGCGTCCAGGCGCTCCTGCGGCGGCGGCAGGGCCGGATCGGCGAGGAGATGGCGGAGGCCGCGCTGGAGTCGTGGCAGTTCCTGCTCCCCTCGCTCGACGGGTTCCGCGAGGCGCGCCTGACCTCGAGCGCGGCGAGCCTGGTCGCCGGCTTCAGCGGGGCCAAGCGCCGCAGCGCCCAGGCTCTGCGCTCCCTCTCGCTCGTCTCGGAGCTGCCGAAGTACCTGCTCGAGATCGGCTTCGTCGTCGCCGTCGTGGGCGTCTCGGGGATCCTCGTCGCCACCGGCTCCGGCGCCGAGGCGCTCTCCGTCCTGGGCGTCTTCGCGGCCGCCTCCCTCCGCGCCCTGCCGACGCTCAACCGCGTCTCGGCCACGTTCGCGATCGTGCGCAGCGGGCAGGCGGGGCTGCGGATCGTCTCCGAGGCGGCCGAGGAGCTCGCCTCCGAGGGGGCGCACGACGAGACGCCCGGGCCGGGCGGCCGCTACTCCGGCGACATCGCGCTCGAGCACGTCACGTACCGCTACGCCGACTCCGACGTGGACGTGGTGCGGGACGTCTCGCTGGTGATCCAGCGGAACGCCACGACCGCCTTCGTCGGATCCAGCGGCGCCGGCAAGAGCACCCTCCTCGACCTGGTCCTCGGCCTGCTCCCGCCCACGAGCGGCCGGATCCTCTGCGGCGGGCGGCCGATCGACGAGGACCCGGCGGCCTGGTACGCGGGGCTCGGCGTGGTGCCGCAGGACGTGTTCCTCCTGGACGCGACCGTCGCCGCGAACGTCGCCTTCGGGGTGCCGGCGGCCGAGGTCGACCACGAGCGCGTGCGCGAGGTGCTGCGGACGGCGCAGCTCGAGGAGTTCGTCGGCGGGCTGCCGCAGGGTCTGGACACCCGCGTGGGCGAGCGCGGCGTCCGCCTCTCCGGCGGCCAGCGCCAGCGGCTCGGCCTCGCCCGGGCGCTGTACCGGCGCCCCTCGGTCCTCGTCCTCGACGAGGCGACCTCGGCGCTCGACAACCGCACGGAGCACGAGATCTCGCGGGCCGTCGCCGAGCTGCACGGCAGCATGACCGTCCTCGTGGTCGCCCACCGGCTCTCGACCGTGCGCGGCGCCGACCGGCTGCTCTTCCTCGACGGCGGCCGGATCGAGGGGGCCGGCACCTTCGAGGAGGTGCGGGCCGCGCACCCCGGCTTCGCCCAGCTCGTGGCGCTCGGAGAGCTCTCGTGAGCGGGGGAGGCCCGAGGTGGTGACGCTCGGCGACGTCCGCTCCGCGCTGCTGGCGCCCCTCCGCCGACGGGGCACGACGGTGCTGCTGCCCGGCGAGTCGTTCGGGGTCGGGAACCTCGCCTACTTCTGGCTGCAGGCCCACGCCCGTCGGAGCCGCGGGGTGCCGACCGCGGTGCGCGCGACGCGGAGGACCGCGGAGTGGGCGGAGGTCTTCCCGCGGGTCCTCGAGGAGCTCGTGGTGCCCCCGGCGGAGATGTCGTTCTTCAGCCCCCGCGAGCTCGGGAGCGTCCACCAGGAGCTCGGCGTGGAGTTCACGACGGATGAGCTGGCGGACTTCGTCGCGACGATGCTGCTCCCGCCCGGCGGCCCGTTCACCGCTCTCGCGGCGGCGGCGCGATCGGAGGCGGACCTCACCGTGAACATCCGGCGCGGCGACTACTACAGCGTCCCGGCCTTCCGCGGCCGCTACTCCTTCGACGTGGTCGAGTACGTCGACGCGGCGCTCGCCCTGGCCCGCGAGCGGGAGCCCGTGCGCAGCGTCCTGATCGTGTCGGACGACCTCGACTGGTGCCGGGTGAAGCTGGCCCGCGTCCTCGAGGGCGTCGAGGTGCGCTTCCCGGGGGCGGGGACGCCGGTGCCGCAGCAGCTCGCCCTGCTGGCCGCGTCCCGCCGCCTGGTGCTGACGAACTCGACCTTCTCGTACTGGGGCGCGCATCTCGGCGACCACGTGCACGGCGGCGCCGACGTGATCGCGCCGTGGTTCCACAGCCGCGCGTGGAACGGAGGGGCGGCGACGCAGCTCGACCCGCGCTGGCGGGTGGTCCGCGACCTCCCCGGCGGCTGGGACGGCTGACGCGGCGCGTCCAAGGCGGGCGGCTGCGCGGGGCTCGCGGGCGCCGGCGGGGGCTGCGGGCGGGCGGCTCCGGGGGCGCGACCGGGCAGGGACGGCTGCGGGCAGGCGGACGTGCGAGGACGGCTCCGGGCTCGCGGCTCCGGGCCTCAGCGCAGGACGTGGCCCTCGACGTCGACGGGAGCCCGGGCGGTGAGGCGCTTCAGCCGCATCGCGGGGCGCTCGACCAGCAGCCAGCTCGCCCACGCGAGGGGGACCGTCGCTGCGACCGAGAGCGCGATGTACGCCCAGAGCGGCACGGCGGCTCCGGCTCCGACGATCGCCAGCGAGAGCAGCTGCTGCACGGGGAACGCGTAGATGTACATCCCGTAGGAGACGTCGTGGGTCGCGCCCACTCGACGCAGGGGGAGCCGGGCGCCGAGCGCGACCATCAGATAGGCGAGGGGGAGGCCGGCGAGCACGCGGTAGAGGCCGGTCGCGATCACGAGGACGAGCAGCACGGCCGCGACGGCGGTGAGTGCGCCCGTCAGGGGGAGGCGGTCGCGGTACAGGTGCACGAGCGCGCCGGCGAGGAAGTACCCGACGAGCGTCACCGTCTGGTTGAGGGGTGCCGGGAACGGGACGAGGTCCGTCGCGAGCACCGCCGCGACGAGGGTGAGGCCCGCGAATCCCGTGACCACGAGGGGCCGCACCCAGCGCGCGGGCGCCAGGGAGACGAGCAGGCCGATCACGACGTAGCTGACGAACTCGTAGAACAGGCTCCAGAGCGAGCCGTTCCACGCGCCCGGGTAGGGCACGGAGCCGAGCATCCCCGCGATCCCGTACTCCCGGATGTAGAGGGCCGCATTGGCGACCACGAAGCGCACCGCCCCGGCCGCGCTGTACTCGCCGGCTCCGAGGAGGAGCGACGCGAGCGGTGCGGCGACGAAGGCCACGACCAGGAGCGAGACGAGGAAGGCGGGATAGATGCGGAGGAAGCGCCGCCAGAGGAAGTCGACCAGCGATCGCGAGCGCAGCCTGCTCGCGGTGATCAGGAAGCCGGAGGTGGCGAAGAACCCGCCGACCGCCCAGGCGCCGAGGGTGGAGCCGCCGAACCCGGGGTCGTCGCCGTAGCCGCCGAGGGGGAAGGAGTGCGACACGATGACGAGGACCGCCAGCCCGAGCCGCAGGGCGTTGATGCTGTTCGACCGCGGGTCGAAGGCGGAGCCGACGGTCGGGCGCGGGCGCGTGCGTGGCGCGCGGGCGGGCGCGGCGGTGCGCCGGCCGTTCTCCTGGCGGGTCATGCGCACATCCTGCTGACCCCGGCCGCCGCCGTCGATCGGGCGTGGGACGCGCCGCGCTCCTCCCGGAGGGCCCGCGCGCCAGCAACGACGCGCGCTCCACCCCTGCGGACCCGCCGCGGAGCTGACGCGGACTGACGTGCGGCCTGCGGCTGATCCCTCTCCGCCCCGTCGTCCCTCCGTCGCCCTCTCCCGCGAGACGCCGCTCCGGTAGTCGACACGCCGGAGCGGGTGCACCGGAGCGGGATCCCGCGGCGGGCGGTCGGATCACGCCGGTCGGACCGCGCCGGTCAGAGCAGCCCGTCCGTGAGGTGGTCCGGCGTGCCGAAGCGGTGGGCCGTGATCGACACGGCCTGCTCGCGGAGGAACGGCAGCAGCTCCAGCCGGCCCGCCTCGGTCGCCGCGCCCGCGTAGACCGCGAGGTCGGGGCGCCCGCCCGTCACGGCCGTCACCGTCGCGGCGGACGCGCCCAGCAGACGCACCCGTCCGGCGCCGTGCGCGCGCACCCGCGCCTCCCACGCCGCGTCGTCCTCGACCACGACGGCGCCTGCCGCCTCGTCGAGACCGGCGGCGAGCTGCGGAGGCAGCGCCACGGCGCTCGAGACGACCACCCGTGCCTGCGCGGTCGCCGCCGCGACGGCCACCCGCACGAGCGAGCCCAGCGGCTCCCCGGCGGCCAGGCGCACCAGCACGGCGGAGTCGTAGGGCAGGCGGCGGAAGACGTTGCGCTCCGCCTCCAGCCCCGTCACGTCGCGAGGAGCACCCGCGGTCCACGCCGCCGCGCAGCTGCGCGCCGTCCGCTCCACCGCGGCGTGCTCCTCCGCCGGGAGCTCCGCGCGCGACGCGGCGAGCAGGCGGGCGGCCGGTCCGACGACGGGAGCGGTCGCCTCCGACGGCGCCGCGGTCCAGGAGCCCAGGCCGAGCAGGTAGTCCGGCCCGCCCGCCTTGGTGCCCGGGCCGACCGCCGACTTCTTCCAGCCGCCGAACGGCTGGCGCTGCACGATCGCCCCGGTGATCCCGCGGTTCACGTAGAGGTTGCCCGCCTCGATCCCGTCGAGCCAGGTGCCGATCTCCTCCGGGTCGAGCGCGTGCAGGCCCGAGGTGAGCCCGTAGTCGACCTCGTTGACGATCGCGATCGCCTCGTCGAGGGTCGCCGCCGTCATGATCCCGAGGATCGGCCCGAAGTACTCGGTGCGGTGGAACTCGGACCCGCGGCGCACGCCGTCGCGGACGCCGGGGCTCCACAGGCGTCCGGAGTCGTCGAGGCTCCGCGGCTGCAGCAGCCAGGTCTCACCGGCGCCGAGCGCGGTCAGGCCGCGCAGCAGCTTGCCCTCGGCGGGTTCGATCACCGGCCCCATCCGCGTCGCGGGGTCGGTCGGGTAGCCGACCGTGAGGGAGGAGACCGCGTCGAGCAGCTGCGCGCGGAACCGCTTCGAGCGAGCGACGGAGCCGACCAGCACGACGAGCGAGGCGGCGGAGCACTTCTGGCCCGCGTGCCCGAAGGCGCTCGCCACCACGTCCTTCACCGCCAGGTCGAGGTCGGCCGAGGGGGTGACCACGATCGCGTTCTTGCCGCTCGTCTCGGCGAGCAGCGGGAGGTCGTTCCGGAAGGAGCGGAACAGCTCCGCCGTCTCGTAGGCGCCGGTGAGGATCACGCGGTCGACCTGCGGGGAGGCGATCAGGTCGCGCCCCAGCTCCTCCTCCGGCAGGCGGAGCAGGCGCAGGGCCTCGCGGGGCACGCCCGCCGCCCACAGCGCCTCGGCCACCACGGCGCCGCAGCGCGCGGTCGGTCCGGCGGGCTTGAGCACCACGGCGGAGCCGGCCGCGAGCGCCGCGAGGACGCCGCCCGCCGGGATCGCGACCGGGAAGTTCCACGGCGGAGCGACCAGGGTCAGCGCGGCCGGGTGGAAGCGGGCGCCGTCGACCGCGTCGAGCTCGAGGGCGCGCTCGGCGTAGTAGTGGGCGAAGTCCACGGCCTCCGAGACCTCGGGGTCGCCCTGGTCAAGGGTCTTGCCGCCCTCGGCCGCCATGACCTCGAGCAGCTCGGCGCGGCGCGCCTCCAGCTCGTCGCCCGCGCGGTGCAGGATGCGGGCGCGCTCCTCGGCCGGGACGTCGCTCCAGCCGCTGCCGCGGGCGCCGGAGAGCACCGACTCCAGCTCGTCGAGGGTGCCGATCGTGGCGGCCTCGATCGCGTCGGCGCCGGCCCGGGAGGAGGGGACGCGCGCGAGGATCGCCTGCGCCCACTCGCGGTTCGCGGCGACGGACGGGTCGGTGTCGGGGGTGCTGCGGAAGTCGCCCGGTCCCGGACGGCCGCTCGCGGCGAACCGGTCGGGCACGCGGTGCGCCGGGGGGACGGCCCCGTCGAGGGCGGCGACGGAGGCGCGGAACCGCTCCTCCTCCCGCGCGAAGAGCGCCGGGTCGGCCTCGAGCTCGAAGACGGCCGACATGAAGTTCTGGCTCGACGCGCCCTCCTCCAGCCGGCGGATCAGGTAGGCGATCGCCACGTCGAACTCGGCCGGCGCGACGACCGGCGTGTAGAGCAGGAGCGAGCCGACCGTGCGGCGCACCGCCTCCGCCTGGCCCTGGGCCATGCCGAGGAGCATCTCGTACTCGATCCCCTCGCGGACGCCGCGGGTGCCAGCGAGCAGCCACGAGTACGCGACGTCGAAGAGGTTGTGCCCGGCGACGCCGACCCGCACGTTGCGGATCCGCTCCGGGTGCAGCGCGTAGTCGACGACGCGCTTGTAGTTCGTGTCGGAGTCCTGCTTGCTGCTCCAGGTCGCCAGCGGCCAGCCGTGGACCGAGGCCTCGACCTGCTCCATCGGCAGGTTCGCGCCCTTGACCAGGCGCACCTTGATGCCGGCGCCGCCGCCGGCCCGGCGGGCGGCGCTCCACTCCTGCAGGCGGATCATCGCCGAGAGCGCGTCCGGCAGGTAGGCCTGCAGCACGATGCCGGCCTCGAGACCGAGGAACTCCGGCCGGTCGAGGATGCGGGTGAAGACCGCGATGGTGAGGTCGAGGTCCTTGTACTCCTCCATGTCGAGGTTGATGAACTTCTGCGGCGAGGAGGCGGCGGCCCGGGCGAACAGCGGCGCCAGCTCCTCGACGATGTCGTCGACCGCGGCGTCGAAGGCCCACGGGTTGTGCGGGGCGGTGCTCGAGGAGACCTTGATCGAGACGTAGTCGACGTCGTCGCGGGCGAGGAGCCGGTGCGTCCCCTCCAGGCGGCGGTGGGCCTCCTCGCGGCCGAGGACGGCCTCGCCGAGCAGGTTCATGTTGAGCCGGACGCCGTCGCGGCGGATCGCGGCGATGGCCGGGCCCAGGCGGGAGTCGGTCGCGTCGATGATCAGGTGGCCGACCATCCGTCGCAGCACCCGGCGCGCGATCGGCACCACGACGTCCGGGAGGAGCGGCGCCATGACGCCGCCGAGGGCGACCGCGCCGCGCATCGGAGCCGGGAGGAAGGACGGCACGCCGCCCGCGATCGCCTTCAGCGCCGCCGCCGCGACGCGGGTGTCCTCGGGGCGGACGACGCCGTCGACGAAGCCGACCGTGAAGTCCAGGCCGGCCGGGTCCTTCAGCACGCCCGCCAGCTGCGCCCCGGAGGCGTCGATCGGGATCGCGGACGCCTCGCGCAGCCAGCGCCGCACCAGGGCGACGCTCTCGTCGACCAGGCGGGGATCGATCGAATCGGCGGACGGGCCGTCGGCGGCGGGGCCGGTGGCGAGAGCGGGGCTGGCGAGATCCGTCATGGTGCGGTCCTTCTGCTCTGAGGTGGGTGCCTTCAGTATTCGACCGACTACCGTTGAGCAGAAGCGACCGTTCCTTACCGGTACCGGTCAGCTCAGCTGAACGATCGGAGAGACGCCGTGCTCGATGTCCGCCGCCTGGTCCTGCTCCGCGAGGTGGCCATCCGCGGCACTCTCGCCGCCGCGGCCGAGGCCCTCGCCTACAGTCCCTCCGCCGTCTCGCAGCAGCTCGCCGTGCTCGAGCGCGAGGCCGGCGTCGAGCTGCTGCGGAAGGCGGGCCGGCGCGTGCAGCTCACACCCCAGGCCGAGATCCTGGTCGAGGCGGCCGGAGAGGTGATGGCCCTGCTCGAGCGGGCGGAGGCGGCGCTCGCGGCCTCGGGGGAGTCGGTGACCGGGCGGGTGCGGGTCGCGGTGTTCCAGTCGGCCGCGCTCGCGCTCATGCCGGGTGCGCTCCGGGCCGTCGCCGACCGCTTCCCCGAGGTGCGCGTCGAGATGGTGCAGCGCGAGCCCGAGGGTGCGCTGCACGAGACGTCGTGGGCGCGGGAGTTCGACCTCGTCGTCGCCGAGCAGTACCCCGGCCACTCGACCTCCTGGCTGCCCGGACTGGTGCGCAGCGACCTGACGACCGACGCGATCCGCCTCGCCGTGAGCCGCGACTCCGCCGTCGTCGACCTCGCCTCGGCCCGCGACTCCGCCTGGGTGATGGAGCCGCGCGGCACCGCGAGCCGCCACTTCGCCGAGCAGACCTGCCGGATCGCGGGCTTCGAGCCGGACGTCCGCTTCGAGACCGCCGACCTGCAGGCGCAGATCCGACTCGCCGCCTCCGGCCACGCCGTCGCCCTGATGCCCGACCTGGTCTGGGCGGGCGAGGCCCCGGACTGCCGCCTCCTCGAGCTGCCCGGCACGCCCCGCCGCACGATCTTCACCGCCCAGCGCGAGGCGCAGCTGGCGTCGCCGGCCGTGCGGGTGTTCCGGGAGTGCCTGGCGGAGGTGGCGGGGCGGTTCGCGTGAGGCTGGGGGCGTGCCGGGCAGCTCGAGGAGGCGGCAGTCC